>NZ_JAUBOJ010000293.1:0-9896 GCF_036700185.1 Microcoleus sp. BM001215392
CCCCCCCCAGCCCCCCCTTGTTAATGGGGGGAGCTGAGAAGTCATCGTTTAACAAGGCCGAAACTCAAAATGCTCGATCGGGCTGGCGGGTGGTTTACAACAACGCAGGTGTTGCTGTGGAGGTGGAAACAGTGGCGATCGCTCCTGGTACGGTAGTCACTGTGGCTAATTTGTTTGGCAATTGGCCCGTGCGCCGCACGTTTTTGACGCCGACACAGCAAATGCGATCGATCCAATCAATTATTCAGCAAATAGCTATTTGTCACCCGCACGTTAATTGGCAGTTGCGTGAAGGAAACACGCCTTGTTTTTACGTAACTCCCGGCGCAACCGCCGAACAAATTTTACCTCAATTTGTGCGCGGGGTACGAGCTAGCGATTTGCAGTATTTAAAGTTAGATTTGCCGGGAATTCCGGAAAATCATAAATCACCAAGTTTGGTGCGAGAACATCAACTTGTGGGAGCTACAATCAAGCAAGATTATCAATTGCCAGTAGTTGAAGAGACCAAATTACCTGCAAGCAATTCCCAGTCTTTTGAATTGGTAATTGGGTTGCCCGATCGCTGTCACCGCAGGCGGCCGGATTGGGTAAAGGTGGCGGTAAATCGGCGGGTTGTGCGATCGCCGGAATTAGAGCAAACTATTCTCAGTGCCTTCGCCCGCACTTGTGGGCGCGATCGCTATCCCGTGTGTTTTGTCCACCTGCAAATCTCTCCCTCGGAAATCGACTGGAACCGCCACCCGGCTAAAGTGGAAATTTACTTGCGAAATCCGAGTTTTTGGCAAGCACAAGTTAGCGCGGCGATCGATCGGGCTTTGCACCTCAACGATGAAGTTTTGCCAGCTCCTGCAATTAGCGATCGCGTAGGCCAGTTGCTGAAAGCATCGGAACAGAAAAGTGCTTACAGTGTCGGGGTTTCGGCTCGACAGAATGACGGCCGCGGTGCAGAAGCAAAAGGTGGTAAAATAGGATTGATGGAATTGAGGGCGATCGCTCAAGTTCACAATACTTACATCGTCGCCGAACATTCCAGCGGAATGTGGTTAGTAGAACAGCACATCGCTCACGAGCGTGTTTTGTACGAGGAACTGTGCGCGGCTTGGCAGCTAAAAAGTCTAGAAAAACCCGTGATTCTCAGTCAATTATCGGCGCTGCAAATTGAGAATTTATCGCGCTTGGGTTTAGAAGTAGAAACTTTTGGCGAACAGCTATGGGCGGCGCGCGAAGTGCCGGAATTGTTAGCCTCGCGAGATGACTGTGCGGAGGCGCTTTTTGAACTCAGTAAAGTTGCAGATTTGCAAGCAGCTCAAGTCGCGACTGCTTGTCGCAGCGCCATTCGCAACGGTACTCCTTTAAATCTTTTGCAAATGCAAAATTTGCTGGATAGATGGCAGCAAACTCGCAATCCTCGGACTTGTCCTCACGGGCGGCCAATCTATTTTGCATTGGAAGAATCGACTCTGGCTCGCATTTTCCGCCGCAATTGGGTGATTGGTAAAAGTCACGGGATTTAATTGTGCTGTTTGATGGTTCGTTAGTCCCCATCGTTCAGAGGACTCGCATTCCCAACGATCAAACTAATCTTAGTTACGACATGAGATTATCCCAGCATATAGGAGCTATACCTTTAGGAATAGATAAATCCTGATTTAGCAACAGAGGTAAAGTTTTGAGTAAAAAGGCAGAGGGGGAAAATACGAATGCAGGTTGTAGGGTTTCCTTGCCTGTCGTTGCCAAGTGCGATCGGGCAAGATAGAAGTATAGAAATTTAACGGCTGGTGTTCGCCTGCCCTACACAAAATGAACTCACAACTAGAACAACAAGCAACAATTCTCCAACAAGATACAGCAGCAGCAGAAGCAGCCAACCCAACAGTTGAAACTCCTTTATTCGCCTCAGAATTTACTACAGAGGAAAAAGTTAGAGTGGAAGAATTTAAAATTAGTGCCGATGGTTTATTTGCTAAACTCAAAGAATTAATCCAACAAGGAAAACTGCGCCGCCTTGTCATCAAAAACCCAGAAGGGCGGATTTTAGCAGACATTCCGCTGATGGCGGGATTGGTAGGTGGCGTTGCGGGGAGTGTAGTATTTCCAATTGCTGCTGTACTGGCGGCAGTTGGGGCAGTTGTGGCTCATTTGACTGTGGTTATTGAGCGAAAAGAGTAGTCAATAAATCAACTAATTTGTAATTGCGCCACAAAAGAGCAATCCCAGAGTTGGGGATTGCTCTTTTGTCGCATAATGGCATTCGATGAGGTAATGGCTGTCGAGCAACAGTTGGGGATTTCTCTGCCCCTGGCCTATCAAGAATTTATGTTATCTATGGGGCGTAGTGCTGGTAAATTCTTGCGGGGTTCGGACTGTTTTTTGAATCATTTACCTCAACTTCAGGAGTGGGCGGTTGAGTTGTTAAATGAAAATAATTTTCCTGAATCCTTAGCAGAGGATGCCTTTATTTTTTTGATGCACCAGGGCTATCAATTCAGCTTTTTTAGATTATCAGAAGGCGCAGATCCCCCGATTTACTCTTACTGCGAAGAAACTAACCAAATTGATTTCATTAAAAGCCATGAAAGTTTTAGTGATTTTTTGGTGACAGAGGTCGAAATTCATGGGAAGTATTTGATGCCTGTTGCTAGCAAGTAATGACTTCACATACAACAGAATCTAACCTTACCGGAGCCAGAGCCTCTTGGTATTCATTCCCAGCCTCGGCCTGGGAATGAGAGGAAGAGGAATTGATTTAATTCGATGCTTTCGCCGAAGGCCGATCTAAATAATTGTAGACAATCCGCGAGATTCGGCGCACAAAATCTCTGACAATTGGGTCGTTGTAAGGGCGTTTGACAAAAATTGCGGCTAAATAACGCTTGCCATTGGGCATATCAATGATGCCCGCATCGCCAACCACAAAACCGATATCTCCGGTTTTGTCAGCAATCACGGCTCCTCGTCCCAAACCCGAAGGCAACAATGTTCTAGTGGTAGTATGCCGCAATAATTCTAAAGCTTGTTCTCGACTCGATTCGGAAACTAATTTATCGCGAGATAACATTGATAGCAATTTTACCATGTCTACAGAACTTGTGGTATTTGTGCCTTGAAAATCGCCGAGCCAATTGCGAATTCTGGTATCTGTTAATCCCCAAGTACGAAAACGCTCGTTGAGTTTGGCAATTCCCCCCAAACGTTCGATAATCATGTTGGTGGCTGTATTGTCGCTGATCGTAATCATTTTATCTACGGTTTCTCTGATGCTAAACCGAGTGTTATCTGGTTCGTCTTGCATGGTTCCAGAACCGCTGGCTACTAAGTCGGACTTCATAACTAATGTTTCGTCGAGGCTAACTTTGCCTGCGTCTACATCTTGATAAAATGCAATCAGGATTGGCAATTTGATGGTACTCGCGGCTGGAAATACCCGATCGCCCTTGATGTCTAAATAGTCTCCTGTATCTAAATCCAGAAAGAACATTCCGGCGCTGAGCGACTTGTACTGTTCGATCGCGCTTTCGACTTGTGGCTTGATCGCGCTCATCTCCGAACCGGTGCGCATCGCCAAATCAGCAGCATAGTTTCTGGGATTTGCTGAAGAAATAGTTAGGGGGATTTGACCGGATTTTTGTTCTATTTGGGTAATAGCTGCTGGTTGCAAAGACTCGTTTGCTGCTATTTGTTCGGGATTTGGTAATTGAAATGACCAGCGAGTGGCAGATTCTTTAATGACTCGGATTTTTTGCGGGTCTAATTTATAACCGGGAGTTAATTGGATTACTAATCTGGTAGTTTCGGTGTCAAATTGCCCGACTCTAATTTCTTGAATAGCGGAGTTGTAGCTTTGAGGACTTTCGGGATATTCTAAGACTATTCCGGGCAAATCAATGACTAGACGGGTGGGATTTGCGATTAATTTAACTTCCGGCTGGACTCCTGAATCTGTGGTTAAATTTAGTTGGTTTTGGCGGGTGTCGAAGTGCCAGGATGTTAGTGTATCAGCTTTTGCCGGGAGGGCGATCGACAAAACACTAATTAAAGCCGGCAACAGCCATCGCAGTTTTGGAGTCATGTGTGAGGATTCAGTTGACAGTTGACAGTTGACAGTTGAGAGCGACCTCTACCTGGAAGGAAGAGGATGGGAGTAATGAATAGTTTTCTTTTAATTTCTCAAGGGGGATCGGGACTCCGGCTTTCAACCAATTCTTTCTGGTAAGGGTTTAACGGCTGCAACGAGAAAGCGGTTGGAACATTGTTCTCAACCGCTTTCGAGGCGAACCACCTAGCATCATACAGTCAACTCTTGCCCGCACCCGTAATTTTTATTATTTTCTTTGAGAATATTCGGTTTCCGGGAATTAGAGCGCATCCGGTTCTATTAAACTTTTTTATTCTCATGTTCCAGAGATCGGAAAGTTCATTCGATCGGGAATTGTATTCGCAAAATTATTGTTTTATCGGCCCGAATTGTATTTGTTTTAGAGGAAAAATTCTAATTGTCTGATCGCCAGATTTCTCGCATCTTCGATGGAGTCGATCGCACTTTCGGCAAAAATTTTGCTTTTGGCGACAAATCGGCGATCGTTCAAATGGTCGTAAGCTTCCCAATTACCGGTAACTTCGCGATCGTGCCACAGAAACCAGCCGCGGTAGATTTCTCCGCTATCAATATCATCGCACAGCACCAGCCAATCATCGCCCGTGAGAGCGGTGTCATCTAATGCTACCAATTCAACCCACGCTAATGCAGTGCAGGCATCGATCGCATCAGCATCAACGGAGTCAGATTGTGTAGCGGTAGGCTGTGGCGAGCAAAGTATAGACTTCATAAATTCTCCTGAATGAAATAAATGGATTTATGCTATTTATGCAACTGATGGGGGACAGGAATTGGAAAAATCGTATTCTGATGAATTTGCGGTTGGTCAAATTTACCAGCGGCCGATGCTTCTGTTAAATTATTAAGTGTATTAATTGTCACAATTGAAGCAGTTCCTAAGGCGGCCATTGCCAATCGGTGTAAAATTTTGTTCATGGTGATGCTCCTGGGTTTTCCTTGATGTATCTACTCTAAAAAAATCAGTGGTTGCTCGCAGGGGAGATTGGGGAGTTAAGAATCTTTTTTTCTTTTCAAATATATTCACAGGTTGAAGCCGTTATCAGGACAGAGTTTGAGAAAGTCGATCGCCTAAAAACCCTCTACAAGTAAAATTCCTTAAATTCCGGCGGGCTGACTATCTCCCTTAAAATCGCTTAAAATAGGAACTTAAGGCGTTAAAGTTCCTAGATTCCTTCCCATTTCAGTGCAACAGAAGTGCTCAAGTCAAAACGCGATCGCGGTCGAATTCTCACAGCCCCTGGCTTAAAGAAACTTAATGAGGCGCTCCAAGAATGGTCTGACCGATATAACATTAGAGGTACTCTGACGGAAATCGAGGCCGAGTCGGGCGTTGGCGCGGATACTGTCAGCAAAATTAAGCAGGGTAGAGAAGGTGCGGATCTCAGCAAACTGCGACAGTTGTTCGCGGCGTTTGAGCTGACTCTGACGAATGGCGACCACCGATCGGCTAAACTAGATGATGCCGAAGATGTCGCTGAGTCGGACAATTTGCCCGTTGCCGGGGAAACAGCGAGCAGCAACAGAAGTGTTAAAGTATTTGTGAGTTATCGCAGCGCCGAACCCGATCGCGAATTGGGAAAACAGTTAGAAACGGCCTTAAGTGCGATCGGGCATACAGTCTTCACCGCCGAAAATAACATTAGATTGGGAGATAATTGGTTCGATCGCATAAACTACTTCCTCAAAGAATGCGATTATTTGCTATTGCTATTGCCGCCAACCGTCAGCCAAAGCGAACTGCTAACATATCAAGTCCAGCAAGCAAAAGAACTGCAAGACTCGCGTCCTGACAAGAAACCAATAATTTTACCGATCCGCGTCGGTTTTCCCTTGAACGTGCCTCTAAACCACGATTTGCGGGGCTATCTGTACCGAATCGAACAGAGGGAATGGCAAAAGGACGGCGACACTCCAATTCTGATCGAAGAAGTGTTGAAATTGCTAGCAGAAACTCCCGCACCAGTCAAAGAACAAGCGGAAGATTTAACAGCAAACCAAGTATTAGAAATTAGCAGCGACGAAATACCTCAACCCAGCGCCGAACCGGAACTACCGGGAGGACAAGTCGATGTCGCGTCTCAATTTTATGTGGAACGCCAGCCCATCGAAGAACGCTGCTATCAAACGATTTTGCAGCCCAGCGCCTTAATTAGAATTAAAGCACCGAGACAAATGGGTAAAACGTCCTTGATGGCAAGAATTTTGCATCACGGAGCCCGTCAAGGTTATTGCACAGTGCCGCTAACATTTCAATTAGTAGATAAAAGTGTATTCGCCAACTTAGATAAATTCTTAAAATGGTTTTGCGCTTACGTCGGGCGCGAGTTGCACTTGGCGAATCAACTAGACGATTATTGGGATGATATTTTCGGCAGCAAAGTCAACTGCAAAGATTACTTTGAGAAATACATTTTACCGCAAATCGACAGCCCTTTAATTTTAGGATTAGACGAGATCGATCGCGTTTTCCAATATCCCGACATAGCCGAAGACTTTTTAGGACTGCTGCGGGCGTGGCACGAAGAATCGAAGCGGCGGGATATCTGGAAAAAACTGCGATTAATTGTAGTACATTCCACCGAAGTTTACATCCCCATGAATATCAATCAATCGCCCTTCAACGTCGGCTTACCCGTAGACTTGCCCGAATTTAACCACCAGCAAATCCAAGATTTAGCAGCGCGGCACAATTTGCATTGGTCAGATGCCGAAGTTGAGCAACTGATGGCAATTGTGGGCGGTCACCCGTATTTAGTGCGAGTTGCATTGTATCACATTTCGCAGTCAGAGTTGACACTTGATGAATTAAAAGAAAGTGCCACTAGCGATGCGGGAATTTACAGCGATCACTTGCGCCGCCAACTGTGGAATTTAGAAGAATATCCAGAGTTGGCTGCGGGGATGAGAGAGATTGCGGCGGCGGATTCTGGGGTGCAATTAAAGGCGATTCAGGCGTTCAAATTGGACAGTTTGGGGTTGGTAAAGTTGCAGGGAAACGAGTGCGTGCCGAGGTGCGAGTTGTACCGGCAATATTTTCGATCGCACTTGAGCGCGATCGGGTAAAATGTAGTATCGATATAAATTAATCGGCGGTTGAAACCGCTACTACAAAAACAAAATCCGCCTGCGCGGATTAAGAGATAATCAAACAGATCGAAATCGGCGGTTGAAACCGCTACTACACAAACAAAGTCCGCCTCCGCGGACTAAGAGATAATCAAACAGCCCATGAACGATATTTTTTTGATAACTTCCGATAATTGGCTAGATTGGATAACTGTGTTTGGCTATCTAGGTTTTACTGCTTTCGTTATGTGGCGTATTTTGGCTGCGAAGTAGATATATTATAAAATTACCTTCTTCTTCTTCTTTCTTACTTCGCGTCCCTCGCGGTTCGTTTAACTTGTAGGGTGCGTCAGACGAAGTTTTAGGGAGATTTTTCAAAGTTGAGGATCTGACGCACCTTACTAATTAAATGATGGAAGTAGGAGGCTTATACAATAAAATGATTGACGAGCAATCGTGGGAAGAAATAAAAGAGTCTCTAAAAGTTGGAACTAAATTGAAAGGAGTAGTCACCAAGCATTGGCCTTTTGGGATATTTGTTGCCCTTCCAGGGATAAAGTTTACGGGTCTTGTTGAACTAGATAATTTCAAAGATGAAGGTTTTCTGACACGCGATGAATATCCAACAGTTGGTTCATCAGTTAATGTAGTCGTGCTTGCATTCAAGGAAGCGGGACAACAAATTTGGTTAGGTATGAAGCCCAGCCAGTTGAATTAGTCAAAATAATTTGGAGTGATAAATTGAAAGAACTACCGCTCTTTTTTTAGTCCGCGGAGGCGGACTTCGTTTGTGTAGTAGCGATTTCAATCGCCGAGTTTCTCAACTTTCGCAAAATCGGAATTTGTTCCCACTGTTCCGATCGCAAACTATCCCAGTTTAACCCAGTTGGACGCGGATAAGTTGTCTTAGTCTCAATTACCTCCTGGGCAGTCACAATCCAATTCAGCGCCCAATCGTGAGCCTGCATCGGCAAACGCGAATCTTCTACAATTTGCAAAGGATGTGCTGTAGTCACAATCGGCGTATCGATTTCTACTAACCCGAATTCTGTCAGCATCGCCAATTCCAAATCGGCAAATCCTGCACCTTTTCCGGTTCTTCCCCCGTTGCGCGCCACCGCTACACAACCAACTATTACTAAATCGATCGGTTCCATTTCTTCAAAGCTTACCAATTTGCCGCAAGTGAGGGCTTTGCGGGCGATCGCAGCTTCGGCTAGCGGGATATTGTGCTTGTGCAAATCCTCAGCGGTTAACTCGACAAAACAGCGATCGTCTGTCAAGCGCGGTACTGCCATATACAGGCGTTTTCCGTCTTGCAAAGCCCGCATCCGCACGGGAATTTGTGCCGCATCTGGATTGCACTTAATCGTTTTTGCCTGTTGCCAAATTGGTAAAGTTGCCAATTTTTCAGCCGCCAACTCGGCGCCGACAAAATTGGGAATATGACCGAACGGATCGCCAACAGATGCGGCTTGCTGTTTCAGCAAAGACCAAATTTCCGTTCTTAACTTGTCTTTGTCGTGGTGATATCCAATCCAATCAGTTTGCATGGCGTAAGTAGAAGGAAGTTCGGCAGCGGATTCTGTAGCGGACGTAACGGATGTCAGTCAGAAGGAATAATGCTTATATAGTAAGCTTTTTTGCCCTTTGTATCTTACGTTTGATTAAGTCTATTTACTTATTATGGTACAATATATCATACAAAATTGTGCTTTTATAGCGCCTCGTTTCTTCAGTCCGCGAAGGCGGACTTGGTTTGTGTAGCAGCGGTTTCAACCGCCGGACTTTATTTGTGTAGTATCGGTTTCAACCGCCGATATTCGTTTGACAAGGAGCGGTTTCAACCGCCGAATCATCAACGAAATATAAAACCATTTTATTCTATGAATTCTACCACAAAACCCAGTTACTATCAAGTCGGCGGCAGTCTGACAAATAACTCTCCCAATTACGTTAAGCGTCAAGCAGATGACGACTTTTATAACGCATTGAAGGCGGGGGAATTTTGCTATGTTTTGAATTCGCGCCAAATGGGCAAATCTAGCTTGCAGGTACGGACAATTCAACGGCTGAGATATGATGGAATTGCTTGTGCTGCGATCGACATTTCGGAAATTGGCAACCGCGGCGTGACTCCCGAACAGTGGTATGCTGGGTTGCTACGCATTCTCGAAAATAACTTTAATCTGTCGGATATTGTCAACGTGCGGACTTGGTGGCGCGATCGCAATTTTTTAACTCCGGTTCAAAGATTGAGCGAATTTATCGAAACCGTACTGTTAGCCAATATTTCCAGCAATATTGTCATTTTTATCGACGAAATCGACAGCATTCTCGCCCTGGATTTTCCCGCCGATGATTTCCTAGCCCTAATTCGATCGTGCTATAACAAGCGCGCCAATAACTCAGAGTTCGATCGCCTAACCTGGGCACTCTTGGGTGTAGCATCGCCGACGGATTTGTGCCGCGACAAGAATCTTGCCAGCAACACGCCTTTTAATATCGGTAGGGCGATCGAATTAACTGGTTTTGACGAAACAGAAGCTCAACCGCTAGCAGCCGGGTTGGCAGAGCTTACAGACCGCTCTGCTGAAGTTTTGAGAGAGGTTTTGTATTGGACGGGCGGGCAACCGTTTTTAACTCAAAAGCTCTGCAAACTGCTGTTTGAAAATGTAGATTTAATCCCGGATTTACCCCCCCCAGCCCC
>NZ_JAUBOJ010000294.1:0-3133 GCF_036700185.1 Microcoleus sp. BM001215392
ACTGACAACTAACTACTGACAACTGACAACTGACAACTGACAACTGACAACTGACTAATGACTCAAACTATTGTTGTTAAAATAGGAACTTCGACGCTGACTCGATCGACTACCGGGAACTTAGCTCTGTCAACTATTGCTACATTAGTCGAACTTTTAGCGGGTTTGCGGCAGCAAGGACATCGAGTAGTGTTGGTTTCTTCCGGTGCGGTGGGGGTGGGCTGCGCGCGCTTGGGCTTGACGGAACGCCCGCGAAATATCGCTCTGAAGCAGGCTGTGGCGGCCGTGGGACAAGGGCGGCTGATGCGCGTATATGATGACTTGTTCACAACTCTACAACAGCCGATCGCCCAAGTATTGCTCACCAGAGGCGATTTGGTGCAGCGCAATGGGTATGTTAATGCCTACAATACGTTTCAACAACTGCTGAGATTGGGCGTAATTCCGATCGTCAACGAAAACGATACTGTAGCGGTAGACGAACTCAAATTTGGCGATAACGACACGCTGTCGGCGCTAGTGGCGAGTTTGGTAGAAGCAGATTGGTTGTTTGTGCTCACGGATGTCGATCGGCTGTATTCCGCCGATCCGCGCAGCAATCCCGACGCACAGCCGATCGCCCTAGTAGAAAGTATGGCACAACTGGCAGCATTGGACGTGCAAACAGGAGATTCCCGCAGCGGTTGGGGAACCGGCGGAATGGTGACAAAAATTGAAGCGGCGAGAATCGCCACAGCATCGGGAGTGCGCACAGTCATCACCAACGGTGGCTTTCCTGGTAATATCGAGAAAATACTTAACGGAGAGTCGATAGGTACTCAATTCGAGCCGCAACCGCGCCCAGTAAACGCTAGAAAACACTGGATAGCCAACGTCTTAATTCCCGCTGGAAAACTGTATTTAGATGCGGGTGCTGTCAAGGCAATTTCCCACGGTGGAAAATCGCTTTTAGCTGCGGGCATTTCTGGAGTAGAAGGAGAATTTCAAGCTGATGATTCCGTGCATTTGTGCGACACAGAAGGCAAGCAAATTGCGAGGGGACTTGTCAATTATAGCAGTTTAGAGTTGAGACAAATCCAGGGCTGTAAATCGGATAAAATTGCTGAGATTTTAGGCTATGCGGGTGTAGAAACTGCGGTACACCGGGATAATTTAGTGATTGTTTAAATCATTAAGCCGTTGTACAAGATCGCGGTAACAATTCTGTTAATTCAAACAATGAGTGGGTGGGCACTTTCGGAACCCGCCCAAAAAGTTAAATATCAATGCAGAATAGCTTAACAAACGTCCAAACAGTCGAGGGCGCGATCGAAGGGAGAAATTGACGATATTTGCAACACAGTCTTGCAAGAATTTGTTTGGGTGTGTCCGAAGAGTTCATTCATCGCTTCGGTAAATAGTTCAAATACATTTTGTGCTAAATCTAAACCTGCTTGGCGTTCGGCATTAGTAAGTTCTATCTCTGCTAAAACTTGCAACATCTCCGGTGTATTTAAAATGTGATGAGTTTCCAAACCCACATAACCTCCTCCCAAATAAACATATTCTTTTTTGATAACTTCCTGTAATTCCATTACTACTTCGAGCGCCGCCTCAAAAAAAATCCTGGCGGTTGCTTCCAGGGCTTCCACTAACACGAGTTTTTGAATGGGAGAGGCATTCCAAGCGTAGCGTTCTAGCACCGAACAGAGCGATCGAGTTTTTTGAGTTTCCTGACCCCAAAGCAGCCTGAAGTCGCCGTAACTCATTAAGTTGTTGAAGCCCAATGTTTCTAGATGTTGCAAATATCCCTGCCAGTAGTAGTTTTCTTTGTAAGTATATTTGTTAATCAGTTCCTGAACTTTGTTGTTACTAGAAGATTCTCGGAGGACGTACTTGTTTAAGTCGCTCAATCCCACAGCCAAAGGATCGAGTACAGGTGCAAAAATTAGTCGTTGATTCGGGTGAATATGTTTGTTTGCCATAAATTCAAATAACGGCAATTTGGCAAATTCTTGCTTTTTTTGTGCAATGAATGCTACAATATCTCTCATAGCTTTTTCCCCTAACCTGCTGCGCTTTCACTCATTTTTATACCTTCGTTAATTATGTATGTTTTTGAGCATTACTAATTGTGTTTGTTATCATACTTATTTGTATTTGATATCATAGGTAAGAGTGTTTGAAGTCACAGAAAATTGTGATTTGCATCATATAGGATAAATTACCCGATCGAGATTTGGGCAAAAAGTAGTTGGAGTCGCTACTTATAAGCGATCTCGGTGCGCCGAAGAGCGCAATACATATAAAGGTTGCGCGCAAGTCCCAAAATAACAATTTTCTCTTCTCAGAATTGCCTTTGGGTGCATTGTGAGCTACTCTGTCTTTTGGATCGGTTAAGAAAACAATAGGAGTTAATCTTGGAACGGACTTTTTTAGCAATTAAGCCCGACGGCGTACAGCGCGGACTCGTCGGCGAAATTATCGGTCGTTTTGAAGCCAAGGGCTTTACCCTAGTTGGGATGAAGCTAATCACGGCGAGTCGCGAACTAGCCGAACAGCATTACGGCGTGCACAAAGAAAGACCGTTTTTCGCGGGACTGGTAGACTTCATCACTTCCGGGCCGATGGTGGCGATGGTGTGGGAAGGATCGGGCGTTGTGGCCTCTGCGAGAAAAATGATTGGCGCGACAAATCCTCTGAATTCTGAACCGGGAACAATTCGCGGCGATTTGGCTGTGAATGTCGGTCGCAATATTATTCACGGTTCTGATGCTGTCGAAACTGCGAATCAGGAAATTAGTCTTTGGTTTAAACCTGAAGAATTGAGTAGTTGGACTCCTTGTTTGAGTCCTTGGATTGTGGAGTAGTTTTGATATTCTCCCGATTGTGAATCGGGAGATATTCTTATTTTTAATAATAATCAAGCCGCATTTATCTAAAAAATTTATTGGACGCACCCAAATCTCAGAAACCGGGTTTCTTCCGATATTTCTCGTACTCCACCGAAATCTTCATAGAAACCCGGTTTCTCGCCACGCAGCGACAGAAATTAGATCGCACTAATCCCAGAAACCGGGTTTCTGATTGAATTTCTGCTACTCAACCGAAAATTGTCATAGAAACCCGGTTTCTCGCCACCCAACCTAATCCC
>NZ_JAUBOJ010000294.1:3233-7792 GCF_036700185.1 Microcoleus sp. BM001215392
TATTTCTCGTACTCAACCGAAAATTGTCATAGAAACCCGGTTTCTCGCCACCCAATGAATGAAATGCGATCGCACTACAAAAACATAATTCATCAAACAAAAAACCGGGTTTTTACCAAAACCCGGCACTCATGAACACAAGCAATATTAGCACTACCCAAACCTCAATTCTTTAATAACTTCATTCCCATTTTCACCTTGTCCAAAATCGTTTTTTGCGAGACACAAGTAATCAGACAAAGCTTGCCGCAATTCAAAGTATCCCGGCGAACTTCCTGAGCTTTTTCGCCATACCAAATCTCGCGAGCGCTGGCTTCTTTCACATTGCCAATTACCGGATATTCATCGCACAATTTTACATCGCCACGTGTATCAATCCAGTAATTACGCAGTCCAACGCGACAAGGCCGAGTTGAATCAGGAGCTTTTTCTTCCTGGAAGTGAGGAACCATCAAACGCAATACTTCATCACTGTTCATAATTGGCGCGCCGTTTTTCTTCATCTCAATTAAGCGCTCAATTACCTGTGAAAATTCTTCCCTGTCTTCTTCTTCTACCCACAATTCCGAATAAGTTTCTGGTGTCCAGCGGTTCACTGGTTGGAAGTTGACTGTCGTGGCTCCAATTCCCTTCGCCCAGGTAACAATTTCTTCTAGGTGGCGGAAGTTGAGCCGATTGATAGTTGGTTTGACGTTGATTGGAAACAGGACGTTTTGTTTTTCTTGTTCTTCCCGCAGATAACCGATTCCTTTGGAAAGTCTGTCAAACAATCCGGGTTGACCGCGCAAATAATCGTGCAATTCTGCGTTAGGCCCGTCTACAGACATATTCACATTAAAAGGACGCGCCGCTACA
Source organism: Microcoleus sp. BM001215392 (assembly GCF_036700185.1). NCBI lineage: Bacteria > Bacillati > Cyanobacteriota > Cyanophyceae > Oscillatoriales > Microcoleaceae > Microcoleus > Microcoleus sp. BM001215392. The sequence continues at coordinate 4,089 of NZ_JAUBOJ010000294.1, forward strand.
GTTTTTGCTGCATTTTCCTTCGTCATGCAATAGCCGTTTGTGGTGACACCGGCGTGGATGCCATTTTTGTTGGCAAATGTCAGCAAGTCTAGAAAACCTTTCTTTATATAAGGTTCGCCGCCGCTAAAGTTGATGGAAAATTCGCCGACAAATTCTTTGACGCTCAAGAGGGCATTTTGCCAATCTTCGATGGTCATTTCGTCTTTATATTCTTTGAGGCGCCAATACTCGCACTGACGACATTTTACATTGCAGCGCTCGTTGACAATTCCGTAAAAAGTAACTGGGCTGGTCATGTCTAGCCCAGTATTGATCCGCAGCGATTCGGCTACTGCACTCTTGGTGTGCTTGACGCCTAGCCTGGATAATGTTAAAGCATCCATGTCTTACTTACCTTATGTGTGGTTGATTAAGTCAATTTATCGAACTCTATTTTTTACGTATGATTACGTATTGCTGACATCTGTTTAATTACGTATTCTTTTCGAGTACGTATGCACCATCCTAATGGTTGCTTTTGGGTATGGCTAGAGGTTTTTTGAATTTTTATAATATTAAGGGTTGTAACATATTAGAATTACTAATGAATCAGACCATAATTCCTGTTAAAAGAGGAGCAGAGCTTAATAATTTGCAATCATATAGAGGCTTGAGATTGAGTTAAAGCCTAAAATTATCCTGGTTTATTTGAAATCTAGTTACACAGGTTAATAATTGTCCCTGTAATATCACTTAAGTAGTTTGTGTGAATAACTTAAAATTATAGCAAAATAAGCGGACTGTAAAGTATGAACCTTCACACAAGCTTTACAATAGGAGGGAATTTAAGTATTTCAACAGCAAAAAATGGCGACAAACATGGCACGATATTTGCAGGTACTGAAATTGTTCTGGGGTGCGGCGATCGCAGCCGAGCTCGAATACCGCATCAATTTTGTGCTCGCGACCTTGAGTAGCCTGGGAAACCTTGCGGGTAGCTTGTTTGGGCTGTCGCTGTTCTACGGTACAGGCTACAAGTTTTCGGGCTATTCGTGGGAACAAGCTTTAGTGGTACTCGGCATTTTTACGGTTTTGCAGGGGTTTTCCTCAACCTTTCTGGCGCCGAACCTCAGCCGTATTGTCGATCGAGTCCAGCAAGGTACTCTCGATTTTGTCCTCCTCAAGCCGATCAGTTCCCAATTCTGGCTATCTGCAAACACAGTTTCTCCTTGGGGAGTCCCGGATTTAATCTTTGGCGCCGGATTGCTGCTATATGCTGCTAATAAGTTGGGAGTGGGAATAGGCAACTATTTTTTAACAGCAATCCCGCTGTTATTTGGAACTATTACTCTTTACAGTATCTGGTTTATTTTAGGTGCAACTAGCATTTGGTTTGTCAAGATTTACAATGTTACCGAAGTTCTGAGAGGATTGTTAGAAGCTGGTAGATTTCCGATGGCAGCTTATCCCGCAGCTTATCGATTTTTCTTCACTTTTGTAGTTCCCGTTGCTTTCTTGACGACTGTGCCGGCCGAAGCCATGTTGGGCAGAGGTGATATTGTTTGGATAGCAGGGGCTGGTATTTTGGCGATCGGGTTGTTATTTTTTTCCCGTTATTTCTGGCAATTTGCACTCCGCTTTTACACCAGCGCCTCCAGTTAAGTAAGTAGGTAAACTGCTGCGCGGCTAGAGATTGTCTGTGATGTTTGAAGGAAAAATACTAGAGCAGGTTTGATTAGTCGGGAATAGTCCATGAAAATATACAGCTTGAATACAGTACAGCCGACGGAGAAAATATTTTTACCTCTATCTAGTTATATTCTAAAAAAAACTGTAAAATTTCAAGATATCCTTGAAATCTAAACTCTCAATCAACTACACAAACGAGGGCCAACGAATGAAAAGAAAAAAACTGGGCAACAGTAATTTTAATATCAGCGCGATCGGTCTGGGTGGTATGCCGATGTCGTTAAAGGGCAGGCCGCCGGAATCGCAAGCAATTGCGGTAATTCACCACGCCCTCGATTTGGGCGTTACTCTGATTGACACCGCAGATTCATACTGCCAAGATGAATCCGACAAACACCACAACGAGCACCTGATTGCGAAAGCTTTGCAAGAGTACACGGGAGATATTCGGGCCGTTACTGTGGCCACGAAAGGCGGTTTAATGCGGCCTCAAGGTGCGTGGACGCGCAACGGTAATCCTCACCATTTGCGTCAGGCAATTCGCGAAAGTTTTGAAGCTTTCGGAGGCAATCAGCCGATCGACCTTTGGCAGTACCACTCGCCCGATCCAGCCTATACAATCGAAGCAGCGCTAGCGCCCGCAAAAGAAGCAGTAGAAGCAGGAATGATTCGATTTATCGGAGTTTCCAACTTTTCTGTAGAGCAGATCAAACGGGCCCGCGATACAGTAGAAGTTGTCTCGGTACAGAATCAGTACAATCCTTGGCACAGACAGCCGGAATCCGACGGCGTACTAGAATATTGCGAAGCCGAAAAACTGACATTTTTCCCCTGGAGTCCTTTGGGGGGAAGCCGTCGGGCCACTAGCTTGCAAGATATGCCCGCGATCGCCTCCTTAGCTGCCGAAAAAAACGTTTCAGTTTACTGTATAGTGTTAGCTTGGTTGATGGCAAAATCGCCCTGTGTCGTTCCGATTCCCGGGGCGACAAAATTATCGAGTATTGAGGACTCTGTAAAGGCGATCGAAGTTAAATTGACTGACGATGAATTGCAACAAATTGCAGCAAGTTAGAAACCACATTTATAAGCTGTTACGCATTTAAGTTGCATATTTGGGGTGATGCTCTGAGCATCGCCCCACAAGATTTTGATGATTTCTTGACATACAATTTATAGATAGAACAGCTTATAATCAAAGATTTAATTGGTAAAATTACCCGTTTTTGAGGAATTGAGTTTTATGGAAGCTAATCAAGCGAAGGGCGATCGAGACGTAGCAATTGAACATCAAAACGTACCTGTCGCCCATGAAGGACTGCACAATTTTTTATACAGTTCCGACTCAGAACACAGCGCAGCTACTGCGATCTCTGAATTAGAAAATGACGGTACGCAAGTAATGTCCATCGATACCTGGCGCGCTCTAGCAAGTAATGCGAAAGTTGCCGGAGTTTACGCTGTCACGGACTGTTCTGGCAATACTCAATATGTAGGTTATTCGCGAAATATTCTGCTTTCAATCAACGGTCACATTGCCCAAAACGGCGCAGAAAATTGTGCTTTTGTGCGGGTGCAAACTTTTAAATTCCCGAAGCGGGAAGAAATGGAAAGTTTGCGGGATGCTTGGATTGCAGAACTCGGGATTATTCCGCCTGGAAACGGCGCCCAGAGCGAGATGTGGGCGAGTACGGTGGGTCAAGCAGCGCGATCGGCAATGTCGGCCGCAGAGCAACAAGCTTATGAGGAAAAGAAGCTAAAATTGCGCAAAGCCATGGCAGATTCTAGTCTTAGCAAAGAGTTGGAAACAGCAGCTAAAAGTGATGGGGAAGGACACAAGCATCTGGAAGCTGTTGTTAATAATGATGATGATTGGAGTGCAGTGATTCAATCGCAAACCCAGGAAACTAAGTCTGAGAAATAATATTCGGTGCTAGATCGAGTTTCGTTTGTTGTAAGTAAGCGATCGAATTTCTCTCATTGCGTGGCGAGAAACCGGGTTTCTGCGACAAATTTCGGCTGAGTACGAGAGATATAGG
>NZ_JAUBOJ010000294.1:7892-9886 GCF_036700185.1 Microcoleus sp. BM001215392
GGTTTCTGCGACAAATTTCGGCTGAGTACGAGAGATATAGGAAGAAACCCGGTTTGTGAGATTAGTGAGATCGACCTTTTTTGCGTTCAGTAACTAAAGTCAAACTTACCCATTCACCCTTGTCATTGTAACTGCGAATCATCCGAAATCGCAAGTCAGGTTCTACCAACCAACCGGCCTCAAAAAATATAGGTTTTCTGGATTCAATTTTCACCGGACAAGTGCAAGAACCGCCATCGGGAAGCAGCAAAACCTGCACGGGCGTTGTACCTTCGTTAAAATAGATCGCAGAACCGTCTATGCTGCCGCTAGAACTGATAACGTTAGCATTGCTGCCAAAAGTGATTTTTTGCATCAGCCGATCGCCATTTTGCAAATCCAATTGCAGTTTGGTAGAATAACGATCGGGTGAACGCCAGTCTGGATAAATCGTCACGGCCTCGCCTTCCCATTCTCCCAGCAAATCGCCCACAGTTAAAGGCGGACGTTCGGGGACATTTTTATCGAGCTGCTTTTCCCGAATTAAGGTAAGTTTAGATAAATTACCGTCGGTATTGTAGAGTTGAACGAAGCGCAACCGGCGATAATTGTAGATAAAACCAAACTCGGCACCAGATTGAGAATAAGGCGCTATTTGAATAGTTCCCTGACAAAAATCTCCATTCTCAAAAAACAGGATATCTCGTCCCAAACTCTGATATTCTCGAACAAGTTCGCTGACTTCCGGTTCGCCGACACCGCTAGGATTTGGGGAGAAACGCCGCAGTTTCAACCGCACAGTTTTGTTGTCGTTGAGTCCTTCTAGAGAAATAATGCTGGGAGTATCTTGAAGTACCTCTCCCCGCGTTGATAGCTGAGTGAAGGAACCGTGCCATTCTCCTAAGTTTTGCAGAAAGTTTTCCCACTGCGAACCCATACTTTTACCTCTGGATATATACCAACTTTATAAACGGTTTTATTCTTGTACTATCTAACTGTCAACTGTCAACTGTCAACTGTCAACTGTCAACTGCTATATGTCTAAAAATAGAATTATAACTCTGCTGACGGATTTTGGATTGAGTGATGTTTATGTGGGAGTGATGAAAGGTGCGATCGCCCAAATCAACCCGCAGTTAAAAGTGATTGACATTACGCACCAAATACCCTCTCAAAATATTGCGGCGGCGAGGTTTTGTTTGATGACTGCTTTTGCTTATTTTCCAGCGGAAACGGTACACATTGCTGTCGTCGATCCGGGCGTGGGTAGCTCCAGACGCGCAGTGGCGGTGAAATGTGCTAGTTGCTTCCTTGTCGGGCCGGATAACGGGCTGTTTAGCGGGGTGTTGAGTCGCGAAAGTGCGTTAGCGAAGCCCTCGAAGAGGATCGCATCTGTGGAGCTCACCAATCCGCAATATTGGCGTACACCCGAACCCAGCAGCACCTTTCACGGTCGCGATATTTTCGCCACAGCGGGCGCTCATTTAGCGAATGGGGTGCCGCTAGAAGAGTTGGGAAGGCCGGTACCCGCTGCAAGTTTAGTGCAGCTAGAGATACCAAATTGCGCCGTTACAGCCACAGGTGCGACAGGTTTTGTTCAATATGTCGATCGCTTCGGCAATCTCATTACCAATATCCCCAATAATTGCATTATAGGTAACAATTGGTCAGTCACAATTAGCAATAGTTCTGATACAATTCGCATCCCCAGCGGTAAGACATATAGCGACAGCAAGCCTGGTGATTTAATAGCCATAATTGGTTCTGACGGTTGGCTAGAAATTGCCGTTAACGGCGGCAGCGCTCAATCCGTCTTGCAGCTAGCAGTTGGAGATAAAATAGAAATAATATTATCAGGTTCGTAGTGAGTAATTTAGTCCGCATCAAAGCAGAGATGACTAAGGGTGCATCTGGCGCAAGGCGAATATATCCGTAGGGGCGAAGCATGACCGCAGTCAATATGAGATGATAACTAATAACTTATATGCGGTCATGCTTCTTCAGGCTTCAAAAAC
>NZ_JAUBOJ010000295.1:0-9869 GCF_036700185.1 Microcoleus sp. BM001215392
GTTATTGGTTATTGGTTATTGGTTATTGGTTATTGGTTATTGGTTATTAGTTATTAATCACCAATTATTTGGTTGGTAGTCATTAGTCGTTTTTCCCACCATAACATCAGCAGTCTCAGAAGGTTCTAATTTCAAATGGTCAATTCCCAATCAACAACTACCAACTACCAATTACCAATGTCAACTGTCAACTGTCAACTGTCAACAGTCAACTGACCAAAAATGCTATAACAGCAATATTGTATTCAAGGAAAAATATTGTGTTGAAACTTTACGGCGGAGCCCGTAGCAGGGCCTCAATTGTCAAATGGTATCTCGAAGAAATAGCGGTTCCCTACGAATTTGTCTTGCTGGATATGCAAGCAGGGGCGCATTTGCAGCCCGAGTTTCTTGAAATTAATCCGATCGGCAAAGTACCCGCAATTGTGGACGGAAATTTTAAACTTTGGGAATCCGGGGCAATTTTGCTGTATTTAGCTCAAAAATATGGTAAGATGCCCGACACTGTGGAAAAACAAGCCGAAATTGTGCAGTGGGTCATTTTTGCTAACGCCACTCTCGGCCCGGGAATATTTGTCGAAGCCAGCCGCGATCGCGAAACCCCGAAATTGTTAGAACCGTTAAATCGCATTTTCGAGAAACAGCAGTTTTTAATGGGCGATGAATTCGGTGTCGCCGATGCAGCAGTCGGATCGATGTTGATTTACATTCCGATGATGCTACAGGTAGATATGGGTCCTTACCCGGCTGTTTTAGATTACATGAAGCGGATCTCAGAAAGACCGGCATTTAAAATTGCGATCGGCGGAAGTTGAAGGAGATTCGGTAACGGATTTTTTAACGGATACGCGACTTGTGCGCTGCGAACCGAGAAACCGGGTTGTTTGCGGAGATTGAGGGTTTTAATTGAGTATTTTGCTGAAAAACCCGGTTTCTGGTCACCCATGAGTACAGAACTAGCATACAAGCAAGAACTACACAAAACTTAACAGCTAAAAGCAGGGACAATTGGTGAATTGCCCCTGCTTTTTAATGAAATGAAACTTATCTGAACCCGACAGCCGCTTGCCAAACAAAAGCTAGCAGCAAGAAAAACACGGGAATCACTGGCAAAACATTAACCAAAGGGTCAAAGATCGCATAAGCCTCGGGCAGTTTAGCCAACAGTAATGCAGCTTCCATGAATCAACCTACCTATCCAACACAATTTTAATAATTGTCGCATATCTTTACCCAAGCCAATCACGATCGATCGACAGTTGGTGTCAGCCAGTGGGCAAACTCTTCAGTAAATCGATCGGCCAAAATTGCCTCCCGCATCCTCCCAGTAAAGCGAATCAACTCTGTCACGTTGTGGAGCGCCAGCAAAGTATAGCTGAGTGCTTCCTTCGCGCGCGCCAAATGTGCCAAATAAGCCCGGCTGAATTTTTGGCAGGTATAGCAAGGACAAGACTCATCCAGCGGAGCAAAATCCTCGCGAAACCGAGCATTTTTCAAATTCCAGCGTTCCCCGCGCACAAAAGCTGTGCCGTGACGCCCCAGCCGAGTCGGAATCACGCAGTCAAACATATCTACACCACTCGCCACAGCCAGCGCCATTTCGCGATAGGTGCCAATCCCCATCAAGTAACGGGGTTTACTTGCCGGCAACAGGGGCGCAGTAGCTCTCACAATCTCTGCAATCAAATCTCCCGATTCCCCGACGCTAACTCCGCCGATCCCATAACCGGGCAAATCTAAATCTACCAACTGGTTCGCCGCGCGCGATCGCAAATCGGGGAAAACGCCCCCCTGCACGATGCCGAACAAAGCTTGATCCGGGCGCGAGTGAGCCTGCATACAGCGTTGCAGCCAGCGGTAAGTGCGATCTGTGGCCGCCTCCACCTCGTCCCGCGTAGCTGGGTAAGGGGGACACTCATCAAAGGCCATAATCACGTCAGCGCCCAACTCGTTCTGAATCTCGATCGATTTTTCCGGCGTTAAATTAATGATGCGGCCGTCGCGGGGAGCTCGAAAAGTCACCCCATTCTCCGAAATAGTCCGCATTTGGCTCAAGCTAAACACTTGAAAGCCGCCCGAATCTGTGAGAATCGGGCCGGGCCAAGCCATAAATTTGTGCAATCCGCCGGCACCTGCGACAATCCGTTCCCCGGGCTGCAAGTGCAAGTGATAAGTATTTGCCAAAACCATTTGAGAACCCGCGTCCTCAAGATGTGCTGGTGTCAAGGTTTTGACATTAGCCAACGTCCCCACGGGCATAAATTTAGGCGTTTCCACAATACCGTGGGGAGTGGCAAACACCCCCGCACGTGCTTGGGTATGGCTGCAATTAGCCTGACATTTAAAAGAAAATTTCGCCTTGTCTTCAGTCATTAGTCACCGTCGATCGTTAACCGCTACACGGACTGCCGTGTTATCTAATCTATTGTTGATGACATCGCGACAAAAATTTCACAACAAAGCCCAAAAACGGATATCGTGCCACGTACTGCTCCCAGCATTTTAGATTTTAGATTGAAGAATTGGGAATGACTGATGACATAAAGCTTTGGAACACTCTGCCGACAGTTGCATTCTTTTTGGTAACTTGTATGAGGTCGTGGATGGCAAAAAATCTTAGACTCTTGTTCAAGCTCCCAGATTCATCTGTAGAGTAAATCTAAAATCTAAAATCTAAAACTTGTAGAGCGAAGTCGAAGTATCTAAAATCGACTGACTGACGGCTAAAATGGGGAATCATCCTCATCCAGTTGCAGATCCCAGTTCCCTGAGAGTACCTGATCTACCACCGCATCCAAAGCAGCGGCGTTTAAATTTCTGGCGACTTGCTCTTGCAAAGGATTGGAGAGAGGAATTAACCGCAACTGGCGTCCGTCTTGCATCAGGTCAAAATAAGCACCTTCTTCAGCGGACTGTTTCAGTTCCAGATAATCAAAACTATACACGTTCAAATAAAGCGCGTGGTTGGCAATCAGGGTAGAGCGATCGGGGTTGGCGAAGACTTCAAACACATAACCTTCTCCCTCGCTGTAAATCTTGCCATCTTGTATGTGAAGGTAGCGGACACGTCCTAAATCAAACAGCAATCTTTTGATATCGCGCTTGTTGACGACAATGCCTGTATCAATGATGCAAGGAGCAACTACCCTGTTATTTAATTGGTCACTCATGGAGCAAAAGCCTCTGTTATAGTATGTTCCCGTCTTGGAAATCAGGGAGTTAGCTAGAATTTTTGGTTCGGGAAACGCTGAACTTGAGTTTAGCAGTTTTAGATGGCGAGCTTGGGGATCGCTGCGGGGCAAAGGTTTCCGGGGAAAACAGCGATCGGCGTCAGGAATGCCCCATCCAAAAGACTAGAGTGTTACAGTTCCAATTCTGGCACACGCTAATCGATTCGCAACTGCATAAAATATGAAAAATTTTCTATCTTATGATGGATGATAAATTGGTTCGCTCTACGATCGACTTTTTCCGGAATCAAGGCGCTGCCATCGCTGCCGCCGTGGCTTTTTATACTTGCTTGCCGGTGCCGATGTCTTGGACTTTGGAGTTTCGGGGGATTGCTCGCTTGGCACCGGCGATCGGGCTGTTGATTGGCGGGATGCTGGGACTCGCGGATTTTGGCTTGCAATTGCTGGGTATGCCTGCTCTGACTCGATCGGCCTTAGTAGTAGTTTTAGGCATCGCGGTGACTGGCGGGCTGCACCTAGACGGGGCTATGGACGCGGCGGACGGGCTGGCCGTACCCGACCCAGTTCGCAGGCTGGAAGTGATGCGGGACAGCGTTACAGGGGCCTTTGGGGCGATGGCTGCGATCGCGATCGTCCTGCTCAAAACCGCCGCTCTCTCGGACTTGAACAACTATCGGTGGCTGGCTTTGATGGGTGTGGCGGGTTGGGGCAGGTGGGGCCAACTGGTGGCGATCGCCCGCTATCCGTATCTCCGCCCGGAGGGTAAGGGAGCTTTTCATAAAGAATCGATTTATTCACCTTTTGATTTTATCCCAGGAGTGCTGTTATTGCTAAGTTTGAGCTTGCTGCAAGTTGTCTTGGAGGGCGATCGCTGGCTGTTGGCGGTGGGGATGGCTTTGGGGGGAAGTGCGATCGGAATTTTTGCCGGAGCCTGGTTTAACCACCGTTTGGGCGGCCACACGGGCGATACTTACGGTGCTGTAGTCGAGTGGACGGAGGCTTTGTTGCTGTGTCTTTTGGCGGCATTGCAAGGGTGAACAGTTGACAGTTGACAGCGAGTGACAATGATTAAATCACCGTCTATTTTCAGCTACACAATCACCTACACAAATCGATCGACAATCGCTATGCTGTGGTAATAGAGCATCAGTCCGATCGCCAGGTCGATCGCGTACCAGCCATGACCCAAAGTCTCAGTGCGACAGGGTTGCCCCCAGCCTTCCCCGATCACACGCAACTCCCCGAATCTGACGGTACTTTTGTGAAAAATTTCCAAGAGCATCCCCAGAGCATCCTGCTCACCGATTCCCTAGAAACCACACTGCAAACACTTCACCCCGACGGACAATATGCGATCGGGCAAGACTGTGGCATTTACTGGCGCGAAACCGACCCACCGGAAAAGGGTGCCGAAGCCCCTGACTGGTTCTATGTCCCCAACGTTGGGCCTTTGTTAGACGGCGAAATTCGCCGCTCTTACGTGATTTGGCGCGAGTATATGGTGCCAATAATTGCGATCGAGTTTGCTAGTGGGGATGGTTCCGAAGAGCGAGACAACACACCTTTATCTCGTTTGCCAGAAGGTACTACTCAAAAACCAGGGAAGTTTTGGGTATACGAACAGATAATCCGCATTCCTTACTACGCCATCTATACAATTAAAACCAGCCAACTGGAAGTCTACAATTGGGTGAATGGTTGCTATTGCCGATTGGAACCGAACGATCGCGGACATTACCCGATCGACCGTATGGGCATAGAGTTGGGGGTATGGGAAGGCAGCTATCAAAATCAGACACAGCGGTGGTTGCGCTGGTGGGATAACCAGGGCAATTTGTTGCTTACCGGAAGCGAGCAAGCTCGACTCGAACGCCTCTGGGCCGAACAGGAACGACAGCGGGCGGAAGCCCAGAGTCAGCGGGCGGAAGCTGAAAGTCAGCGGGCCGAACAGGAACGACAGCGGGCGGAAGCCCAGAGTCAGCGGGCCGATCGCGCAGAGCAAACACAACGAGATGCTATCCCCCAACTTTTGGCAATGGGTTTGAGTGTGGAACAAGTAGCTGGGGCGCTTTCTGTATCGGTGGAGGAGGTGCAGCGTTTGAGATAAAGCTCTGCTTCTTTGTCCCTACTATTAAACCTCTGGCATAATTATTGTGGAACAGGCATCCTGCCTGTTAAGGACTATCTTTTTGCCAGAAATCTATTGCAACAACTTCTCCATAAATACAAGGCATTGACTATCGTTGTATCTATCAATTGGATAAAAGCCAAGCTTCCTATAAAATTTGAGTGCCTCTGGTTGTCGCTCTTCGTTTGCTAGGTCAAGCCTAATCTTCCAATAACCTGCTGCGAGTCCGAAATCAAAGAGTATTTGAGCCATTTTCCAGCCTAACCCTTGTCCTCGATACTCTTTGAGAAACCACATCCGCTTAAGTTCGCAGATTTCATCATCGAGTTTTCGGATTGCTCCAGTACCTACAACTTGCTCACCATCAACTAATACCAAGAAAGTGCCGTTATTGTCGAAATAGTGCGATCGTACATTCTCAATATCAGACATTGAATCATAGCAACTCAACTCATCCTTTGTGAGTAAGCCTTGCCAAATTTCTAGAGATACTGCAATGACTACTTGCTTGGCTTGTTCAATTTGATTTTGCTGTATTGGTTTAATTTCAACCATTTGCTTTGCTGTAAATCTTCACTACAGAAGCCAAATTATACCAACTATCCCAAGCAAGGGTTAGGCTGCGTCTGATTTGAGATTTTGAATAAGCACGGAAAGTATAATTCTGACGCATCATTTGCTGCTGGCGTGCGTCAGTTGTGAGATTGTTAGTAGACAGCGAAAATAACGCCCTTCCGGGGCACCCTACTTCTACCTCAACTCAGAGCTTCTTCCTGACGGTATAATAGGGGGAAATCCGCACTCAACAGCAAGGATTTTCATCCTGCTTGCTGGCAATCGCCGCGCTAGATTTGATACAGCAAACCTCAATCTTCTAAAAAGCTATGGAATATTTAATTGGTGCGATCGTCCTGGGAATGTTAATTTGGGCCGGGTTCGAGATTGTCCAAACCATCCGCAACTGGGAATCTAATCCCTCCCAGACTACTCAGAAAATTCAAGCTGAAATGGTCAAAGAGACATATTACGGTCAATTTGGCGGTGATGCGGTGGAGGGAGCGAGTAAAGCCGTCGAATCTGCTCCAAGTGCGATCGGTCATGCCCTCGAAAGCTTATCGCACTTCGTACACCATTAACAGGACGGTTTGTAGCAAGGACTTCAGTCCCGATCGACTAAAAACTCAGAGAGAGAGGACTAAAGTCCTGACTACAAACCAAACGGGTGATTGAGCTGAGTTTATCTAAAAATTGAAATTCCGAGCGACTAAAACTTAGAAAGAAGACTAAAGTCCTGACTACAAACCAAACGGGTGATTGAGCTGAGTTTATCTAAAGATTGAAGTTCCGAGCGACTAAAACTTAGAAAGAAGACTAAAGTCCTGACTACAAATAATGAATGGAAAATTAAATTTAAAATTTTCCATTCATTCTCAATTTTTACGCCTTCGGCTCAACCCAAACTGTCATCCCTTCAACCCTCAAACCTTTGCCGCGAGTGCCGCAATATTGACCGTTAGAACCAACAGGAGTATCGCCGACATTTTGAATGTGAGCGCTGTAAAACACATCGTACTTATCAGCTTGTGGCCCAGTCAGCCGCGCGGCAAATCCTTCAATTCGTTTAGCTTTGCCCCGGAAACCGGCTAATTCCCCTTCATCAATCCAAGCTGTATCGCCAACTCCTTCAACGTGAGCCATGTACTCCAAATTTAAACCCGCAACTGGAGGCTCTATTTTAATTTGAAAACCTTCGACGCGGCGGCCTTGAGCTTTGGTACCGGCATATTCTCGATCGCTAAAAGTGCGATCGCCAATTCCTTGAATGTGCGCCAACACTTTTAAACCCACAGGCGCCGCAACTTGAGAACTCGCAGACGGCGCGATCCAAACTTTGATGCCCTCAATTCTCAAAGCTTTACCGCGAGTGCCGCAATATTCGCCGTTGGAAGACACATTTGTGTCGCCGATATTCTGAATGTGAGCGCTATAAAATACATCATACTTATCAGCTTGCGGCCCAGTCAGCCGCACGGCAAAGCCTTCAATTCGTTTCGCTTGACCCCGAAAACCCGCTAATTCTCCTTCGCTAATCCAAGGAGTATCGCCAACACCTTCGACGTGAGCCATGTACTCGACATTTAAGCCGGGAATTGGTGGAGCGATATTAATTATAAATCCTTCGACGCGCCGTCCTTGAGCTTTGGTACCGGCATATTCTTGGGCACCGAAAGTTCGATCGCCAATTCCTTGAATGTGCGTCAAAACTTGCAATCCCAAACCGCCCTCTACTGGCACTTGTTGAATCTCGCGAGGTGCCCCAAAGACGATGTTACCCGAGCCGGTTGCTTGGAGAGATTTAGGTACTTCCACGCTAGGTACGATAATGACTTCGTGCATGGGTGCCGTCGCGGCGGGGGATTCCAAAATTTGGATTTGTGGCGCAACTGTAACTTGTTTCGGCGCAACATTTCCCGACGGGATGATAATCACTTCGGGCAGAGGTTCGGCGCCCATTTTTGGTTCGGTTGCTGCTTTAAATACGGGTTCGACTTTTGCAGGCGCTGCTTTTACCATCTGAGTAATGGTTAATTTGCCTCGGGAAATGGCGACGGCTATTTGTTTCCCAAAAGCGGCACTGACTGTTTCTTCGAGGATTACCCACTGTTCGTCATCTAATTTGTCTTGCTGTTCCACTAGGGCGAGCACTGCTGCAACTGGGTGTTTCCCGCTGACTAAGGATTCGGCGTCGGAATGCAGTTGAGTTGGGGTGGATTCGGAAATAGCGCGGTGGAGTTCGCGGGCTTTACCATGCACTGATTGTAAGGGCGCGAAGTCGCTTTGTTCCCGGTGGGCGATCGCCAATACTCGATCGAGGACTTTCAAAGCTGCGTCGCGAATTTCGGCTTTACCTGCGGAAGCTGCGACAGTCTCAACTAAGTTTTGGATGTCTTTGAGAGAAGTAATTTCTCCCGGTGCGAGGGCGGATTTACTGTGTTCGAGAGCTTTTTTTTGGACTTCTGCAAAGTTGCGACTGTAGGTAGCAATTTCTTGCAGTAAGCTGTCGGAAGGAGGAAGACCGGAGTCTTGCAGTTGTTTGGCTGCTCTTGAGAGGCGATCGGCTAAATTACCATAAGTTTCAGATAATCGGGCTATTTGTTGTAGCAAATCTTTATGTGCTGCTTCCATAGGTCTTGCGTAAATATTTAACTTGCTGATTATAGACGCTCACCGTCTTCTGAAGGTAGAAGCCACTAGCTAGCAGTCATTAGTCATTAGTCGCAGGGAATAAAAATGCTCCCCTGCTCGCACTCGGACACTCTTTACTCGTTCCCGACTGGTGCTGTATCTCGCCCAGAACTCGATAACCGCGACTTATCACCTCGACTGCGCCTGGCGCCAGCCGCTTGTGAGCCAGCCTCTTGCCCCCAACCGAGCCGAGGGGAGCCCAAGCTAGCGGGTTCGGATACTCTCTCCCCGTTTACCAGCTCAAGGGAGCCGCAGCTAGCGGGCTCTCCCCCTCTCCCCCGCGTGATCTCCGTCACATCCGTGCAATTACTTAGTCACACTTTGCGACTCCGGCTGTCACGGCTCGCCTCTAAAAATGTCACACAAATACAGCAATAGCCGTCACTGCAAAGTCAGTTAAAAGGGTTGATACTGAGGCTATTCAACCAATCCAACCCACAATTGTCATGGTACTAATTCGCGACCTGGCCCAACAAGCCCTGAGCTTAGGTTATCTAACTCTTGAAGCCGAAAATCAACTGCGGCGGATGTTAACTACTACTAAGTATGAATTAGAAGATTTAAATGCTTTTATGACTTTGCAACTGGCAGCTATGTCAGGTTTAGTCAAACAAGAGTCTCGCGAGCTGAAAGGTTTTGCAATTTTGGGCGAGACAGTTTCCAAAACTTCTTGTTAGTAAATAATTGTTATTGTGTATTAATTTTAATCAGGGAGTATTTTATTATGCTGATTCGTGATGTTGTCAAACAAGCTATTGCTGCCGGATATCTGAGTTTGGAATCTGAAAATCAAATGCAGCAGATTTTTTCTTCAGCAAAATGCGACCTGGAAGATTTGAATGCTTTTATGAGTTTGCAGCTAGCTGCGATGGCGGGTCGCGTCAGGCAGGAGTCTTTGGAATCGATAAATTTGCCAAATTGTTATGGAAAAAATTAATTCTGTTGATTCAGTGTTTCGGCGGATAAAAATTTATTTTATCACCATTTTTTATTTAATTTAAATAACTCCTGATTCGCTCTAATTAATCATCATAAGTTAACTGCAATCTGACTTTAATCGATATTAACTGATATTAACAGGAATTAGACAAAATCTTAGGTCGCAGGCAGGCAGGCAGGCAGACAACGCACATTTTACCGATATCAGTAGTGCGTCAAACATTTTTATTGCTTATTCCTCATCAAATCGAATAATTTCTGGAAACATTTACATAAGTCATGTTATTCTGCCTTTAGTCTGGCAGACACAAATAGACTTGAATTGCAAAAATCGGAAAACACCCTGAAATTATCTGCGTTTATCT
>NZ_JAUBOJ010000296.1:0-6326 GCF_036700185.1 Microcoleus sp. BM001215392
TTTGTCTATAAGTGTACCACTTTGTCTATTTAATCGCTAGCTAAGGACTAGCTCTAACCGTAACCTGAACCCCCCGCACCCAACCCACGCACTAAATCTCATACCATTTTAGATTGGGAATGATTTACTGGTCATGGGTTTGGAGCTTCCCTACAGTTGCATGATTTTGAAAAAATCGACCGTCCACCCAACCCTACGGAAAACCCTACCCTACGGATCTAAGATAATCAGAAAAACTGGTGCTTCTAGTGATAAACTAGAAAAGTTGTTTAAATTCGCACATCCGGGTTTTCGGGTGTTTCGAGGGCGCAAACCCTCAGAAATACGACCGGGTGGAGGATTAACCCGAATACAGGAGTTAAAAATACAATGCCAGTAGTTAGTTTGGCTCAAATGTTAGAGTCAGGGGTTCACTTCGGACACCAAACCCGCCGGTGGAACCCAAAAATGTCTCCCTACATTTTTACAGAGCGCAACGGGGTTCACATCATCGACCTCGTGCAAACCGCTCAGCTTATGGAAGATGCCTACGAGTACATGAGAGTGGCCTCGGAAAAAGGTAAAAAGTTTTTGTTCGTCGGTACAAAGCGCCAAGCTGCCGGGATTGTAGCTCAAGAAGCTCAACGCTGCGGTGCTTACTACGTCAACCAGCGCTGGCTGGGGGGAATGCTCACCAACTGGACAACGATTAAGTCCCGCGTCGAGCGCCTCAAGGATTTGGAACGCCGCGAGGAAATCGGCGCCCTAGATTTGTTGCCGAAAAAAGAAGCTTCTGTGTTGCGCCGAGAAATGGCAAAACTCCAGAAGTATCTGGGCGGGATTAAATCTATGCGTAAGATTCCCGACGGAGTTGTGTTGGTAGACCAACGCCGCGAGTATAATGCGGTGTTGGAATGCCAAAAGCTGGGAATTCCCATCGTCTCTCTGTTGGATACCAACTGCGACCCGGATTTGGTTGACATTGCCATTCCAGCAAACGACGATGCTATTCGATCGATCAAACTGATTGTCGGCAAGTTGGCTGATGCCATCTACGAAGGTCGTCACGGTCAGCAAGGCGGCGACTCTGACGAAGACTACGACTACGAAGGTGGTTACGAAGGCGCCGAATACGATGGCGAAATCGAAGAATTGGATGACCCCAATTATGTAGAGCCCGAGGACGGCGATGCTGACGGCGAAGAAACCGAAAGCTAGTATTGCGATCGGCATCTAACACCAGGCAATTAAAAATTAAAGATTGAAAACTAAAAATTATAAATTTTAGTTGGACATTTTTAATTTTTAATTGTAAATGGCACAAGTCTAAGTCATTAGTAGAGTTCTGCCCAAAGCATTCATTGTCTCAGCCTCAGAATTAACTCTGGCGCTACAGGTACAAAGTCCGTCCTAAAGCGGACTGGGTATTTCTTGACTCAGGTCTAATCATTAAAATTAGTGACTGATGACTGATGACTGATGACTGATGACTGATGACTGATGACTAATGACTAATGACTAATGACTAATAAATAATTTTGATGGGGAACTTAAAGAAGATGGCGGACATATCTGCAAAACTTGTTAAAGAACTGCGCGACAAAACCGGCGCGGGGATGATGGACTGCAAAAAAGCCCTCGTTGAAAACGATGGCGATATCGAAATATCAATTGAGTGGCTGCGGAAAAAAGGTCTAGCTTCGGCAGGTAAGAAAGGTGGACGAGTTGCATCTGAAGGTATTGTAGGCAGCTACATTCACACTGGCGGCCGCGTCGGTGTGTTGGTGGAAGTTAACTGCGAAACCGATTTTGTCGCCCGCCGCGAAGATTTCCAAGCTTTGGTGCGTAATATTGCGATGCAAATTGCAGCTTGTCCGAACGTGGAATACGTGAAAGTCGAAGATATCCCCGCCGAAATTGTCGATCGAGAAAAGGCAATTGAAATGGGCAAAGATGACTTGGGCAACAAGCCGGACAATATCAAAGAAAAAATTGTTCAAGGACGCATTGAAAAGCGTTTAAAAGAGTTGTGTTTGATGGATCAGCCTTATATTAGAGATCAAAATATCTCGGTGGAAGAGTTGGTGAAACAAACGATCGCCCAAATTGGAGAAAATGTCCAAATACGCCGCTTCGTGCGCTTTGTATTGGGCGAAGGCATCGAGAAAGTAGAAGCTAACTTTGCCGATGAAGTGGCAGCCCAAATGGGTGGTGTTCAGTAATCCCAACTTGAGATTGAAAAGTAAAAATTAAAAATGTGAAAAGCTAATTTTTCACATTTTTAATTTTTAGATGACACGACTTACGCAAAGGGTGCATCTGGTTTTTGAAGAGGGTTCTCCGCATGACCGCATCTAAGTTATTAGTTATCATCTCATATTTACGGAGGTCATGCGATATCCCATACACACATATTTGCTTGCACTCATCCGCTGCACCCTACGCAAAAGCGTAAGCCGTTGCTCGTTTAAATTGCATATTCTAGACGTTAACCTCAGCAACATCTCACAACAATTTGAGTAATTTTTGATTTAAAATATTTATTTGCCACAATAGCTTATTATTCCAGCTTTGCATTGGTGTATTTTAGCAGTATGCCGATCGTCCTATTTTAATTTTATACGGGAGATATAGTGGGAGCAAGAGAGCGCATAGAGCAAGATTTGGCAGGACTCGAAGAGGCTAAAGCTGCCTTGATTTTGGAGTTTGGCAGTACCTACGAGGGTTATTTAACTGCATTGGGACAAGCGGTGCGGCAGCAGTTAATTTTGGCGTGCTATCACCTTTGCACTCAATCGGTGCCGGAGTCGTTTCTCAAGTTGTCCTTAGACGGGCGCCAAAAAATGCAGCAGTCTGTCAGGCGTTTGGCTGCCGCGTCTGAAGAAAAATTTCGATGTCTGGCGATGCCATCAGACGAAGACATCGAGCAAGACGAAGACATTGAGCAAGACGAAGACATTGAGCAAGACGAAGACATCGAGCAAGACGAAGACATCGAGCAAGACGAAGACATCGAATTTCCCACAATTAACTATCAATTTCCCGAGACAAATTACCAGTTGGAAATTGCAAATTCCCCCGCAAGTTTGGCACGCTGGCAAAATAGTATTGAAAAGTCGATCGCCCAGATTATCAACCTGCTTTCTCGCGATACGAACCGCTTGCTGCAACAGTATGGAATTTTGCCCAGTCAATTGCCAGAACCAGTTTTAGAAGCAGCTTCTGGTGTTGAATCCTCAGGTAACAGCGTTGCGGGCCCACCTAACTTATTAAACTTAATCATTGAAACCGATGTTTCACCAGCACCGCAAAACTTGCCAGAAACACCTTCTCCTAGGGCCCTGCACATTACAGCTATTAAACTGCGGCTGTCGGAAATAGAGTTTGCTGATGCGGCAACCTCGGCTTGGCGCCAGCAAATTCGCAACCTCTCTGTACGCTTGAACTCCCTTGGTCGCGATTACCAGAAAAAGCAGCGGGAAATGGCGGTGGTGGAGGCTGAGTCGGCTTGGCGATCGAGTTGGTTTGAAGATTAGTCAGTTGACAGTTGAGAGTTGTCAGTTGACAGTTGACAGTTGACGGTTGACAGTTGACAGTTGACGGTTGACGGTTGACAGTTGACAGTAGGTAATTGTCAGTAGGTAATTGTCAGTAGGTAATTGTCTGGAATTTTTGAGCTATGATTAATAACTAATGACTAATGACTAATGACTGATGACTAATGACTAATGACTGATGACTAATAACTAATGACTGATGACTAATAACCAACCAGAATGGCTGCGATTGCAAAAAGCTCTTTCAGTAGAAGCCGATCGCGGATTTAACGATATCCAAGGCAGTCAATACCGCTTCAGCGAGTTTCTCGGCCTGAGTTTGAGACAGCTCGCAGGTGCTGTGGCAGGTACTTCACGCGATCGCGCCAGACAACTAGCTGCGGAATTTGACATCTACCCTCAGAAGGATCTCGAAGCGCGCCAACATTCGATCGCCATTACAGTCAGTTTCCTCCGACAAATGGAGCAACTTTGGGAAGAACAAACCACACAAGCTAGACCAGAAAACGCTGCTGATTCAAGCACTCCAGCCGTTTCAGTTCCTCGAACCGCACCCCTTAACACAGCACCCCCACCAGCCAGTCTGACGCTAGATCAACCGTTAACGCGCGTGACAGGCATCGGCCCCGCCAACGGCAATCGGTTGCTAAAACTCGGTTTAGATACCGTATACGACTTGCTTTACTACTATCCCCGCAACCACATCGACTATGCAAAACAAGTACGAATTCGCGAGTTAGTAGCAGGCGAAACTGTCACTTTAATCGCCGAAGTTAAGCGCTGCAATTGCTTTTCTAGCCCGAAAAATAAGAAATTAACGATATTAGAAGTAATTTTAAAAGATCGTACCGGAGAAATTAAAATCAGTCGCTTTTTTGCCGGGCCTCGCTACAGCAATCGCGGCTGGCAAGAATTCAAAAAGCGCGAGTATTGTACTGGTGCAATAATTGCTGCTTCCGGGTTGGTGAAGCAAGGTAAATACGGCATTACTTTAGAAAATCCCGAGTTAGAAGTCTTAGATGACTCCGGCGGTGCGATCGAATCGATGAAAGTCGGCCGCCTGATCCCAGTGTATCCGCTGACGGAAGGGGTAGATGCGGGTTCGGTGAGGCGATCGATCTTAGCTGCAATTGGCGCCGCGAAACTGTTACCAGAATCGCTACCGGACGATTTGCGCGATCGTTACGGCTTAATGGGTTTAGCCGATGCGGTGGCAAATATTCACTTTCCGCTCGATCGCGATTGCTTGTCCGCCGCCCGCCGCCGCCTAGTTTTTGACGAATTTTTCTACCTGCAATTAGGACTTTTAAAGCGCCGCCAAACCCAAAGAAAAGCTCAAGCTAGCGCCGTCATTCTTCAAGGCGGCAAATTGATCGAACATTTCTATGAAATATTGCCTTTTGCAATGACAAATGCTCAGAAAAGAGTCATTAACGACATCTTAAATGATTTAGCTTCGCCGCAACCGATGAACCGATTAGTGCAAGGCGATGTCGGCGCGGGCAAAACTGTAGTCGCCGTAGTCGCAATGCTAGCAGCAATTCAATGCGGTTATCAAGCTGCTTTAATGGCGCCCACAGAAGTTTTAGCAGAACAACATTATCGCAAATTGGTAGGTTGGTTTAATTTGATGCACTTGTCTGTCGAACTGTTAACTGGTTCGACCAAAGTAGCCAAACGCCGGGAAATTCACAGCCAGTTAGAAACCGGAGAATTGCCTGTTTTAGTCGGAACTCACGCGCTGATTCAAGATACGGTAAATTTCCATAAATTGGGTTTGGCTGTAATTGACGAACAGCACAGATTCGGCGTGCAGCAGCGCGCTAAATTGCAGCAAAAAGGCGAATCTCCCCACGTTTTGACGATGACGGCTACTCCGATCCCCCGGACTCTGGCGCTGACGCTGCACGGCGATTTAGACGTGAGTCAAATTGATGAACTTCCCCCCGGGCGGCAGGCGATTCAAACGACCGTCCTGTCTGCGAAAGAACGCCTTCAGGCTTACGATTTGATTCGTCGGGAAGTGGCGGGCGGGCGTCAGGTTTATGTGGTGCTGCCTCTGGTGGAGGAGTCGGAAAAACTGGATGTGCGATCGGCAATTGAGGAACAAGAAAAACTGCAAAACAGTGTATTTCCCGAGTTTAAAGTGGGTTTGCTTCACGGCAGGATGAGTAGTGCGGACAAAGATGAGGCAATTACTAAGTTTCGAGACAAAGAAACTGATATTTTAGTATCTACTACTGTCGTGGAAGTGGGAGTAGACGTGCCGAATGCAACGGTAATGATGATTGAAAATTCCGAGCGTTTTGGACTGTCGCAACTGCACCAGTTGCGAGGTCGAGTCGGTCGGGGCAGCAATCGTTCCTATTGTTTGTTAATGCCTGGTTCTAAGGCTGCCGAAGCTATGCAGAGAATGAAGGTTTTAGAACAATCTCAAGATGGCTTTTTTATTGCAGAAATGGATATGAGATTGCGCGGGCCAGGTCAGGTTTTGGGAATGCGGCAGTCGGGTTTGCCGGATTTTGCTTTGGCGAGTTTGGTGGAGGATCAGGAGGTTTTGGAGTTGGCGAGGGCGGCCGCTCAAATGGTAATTGAGAATGATGAAAGTTTGAATCAGTGGCCGGTGGTGCGGGATGAATTGGATCGCAGATATCGGCGGATGATGAGCGGCTCGATTTTGACTTAGACGTACGGTTGAAACCGCGTCTACAAAAACGAAGTCCGCCGGACGCCAACTGAATAAAATAACGCAATTTAAATCGCCCCCTCGGAAACCTGCGGAGGCAGGTT
>NZ_JAUBOJ010000296.1:6426-9866 GCF_036700185.1 Microcoleus sp. BM001215392
GAATAAAATAACGCAATTTAAATCGCCCCCTCGGAAACCTGCGGAGGCAGGTTTTCTTTGTATAGACGCGGTTTCAACCGCCCGGTATTCTCCGACCAAAAAAACAGGGTTTTTCAGCTTTGTCTGGGTTATTTTTATGAATTATCATGGTTCTGGCACTTATTAACCCAAGAATCCTTCCCAGGAATGACCCATAAGTGTCAAAATTAAGATAGTCCTGCCAAAAACAGGGAAAAGGAAATCCAGCCCGTACTGGCTGGTAAGGCAGAATTAATTCCTCGCTTGTCAAGCTTGCAGTTGGTCGCCGACGGTTCGTCGCATTTAATCTCAACAGTAATTATGAAAGATCTGACTCGTTATCGAAATATTGGCATCTTCGCCCACGTGGATGCTGGCAAAACCACCACAACTGAAAGAATCCTGAAACTGACAGGCAAAATCCACAAAATAGGTGAAGTTCACGAAGGCGCGGCGACGACTGACTTCATGGAACAGGAGCAAGAGCGCGGGATTACGATTCAATCCGCTGCTACTACCTGCTTCTGGAACGAGCATCAGCTCAACATTATCGATACTCCCGGACACGTCGATTTTACGATCGAGGTTTACCGTTCGCTGAAGGTTCTCGATGGTGGCGTCGGTGTATTCTGCGGTTCCGGTGGAGTTGAACCGCAATCGGAAACCAACTGGCGCTACGCTAACGATTCTAAAGTTGCTCGTATCATCTACATCAATAAGCTCGATCGCACGGGCGCAGATTTTTACCGAGTTGTCAAGCAAGTTGATAAAGTCCTCGCAGCTAAACCAATGGTAATGGTTTTGCCGATCGGCATAGAAGACAAATTTTGTGGCGCCGTCGATTTGCTGACCCGCAAAGCCTGGATCTGGGATGATTCTGGCGATCCGATGGGCTACACAATCCAAGAAGTTCCAGCCGATATGGTGGATGATGTCGAAAAATACCGCGAACAGTTGATCGAACTGGCCGTCGAGCAGGACGATAACCTGATGGAACAGTACCTCGAAGGAAACGAGCCGAGCATCGAAGACCTCAAGCGGTGCATCCGCAAGGGCACCCGCGATTTGGCATTTTTCCCGACCTACTGCGGCTCATCCTTTAAAAATAAGTGCGTGCAGTTGGTACTCGATGCAGTGGTTGACTACCTGCCGAACCCCATGGAAGTATTACCACAGCCAGAGGTGGATCTCGATGGTGAGGAAACCGGTAATTTTGCGATCGTCGATCCAGAAGGCCCATTGCGCGCCCTGGCATTTAAAATTATGGACGATCGCTTCGGAGCTTTAACCTTCACGCGCTTGTACTCCGGTAGGATATCCAAAGGCGACACCGTACTCAACACCGCCACAGGCAAAACCGAGCGCATCAGCCGTTTGGTAGAAATGCACGCCAACTCCCGCGAAGAAATTGACTCAGCTCAAGCCGGCGATATTATTGCGATCGTAGGTATGAAAAACGTCCGCACCGGACACACCATCTGCGACCCCAAAAATCCCGCAACCCTCGAGCCAATGGTTTTCCCAGAACCAGTCATCTCCATTTCGGTCAAACCGAAACTCAAAGGAGGCGAAGAAAAAATGGGAGCAGCGCTCACCAAGATGGTACAAGAAGACCCATCTTTCCACATGGTGACAGACGAAGAAAGTGGCGAAACCATCCTCAAGGGCATGGGCGAACTGCACCTCGACATCAAAGTGGACATTCTGCGACGCACCCACGGCGTGGAAGTAGAAGTTGGCGAACCGCAGGTAGCTTACCGCGAGTCAATCACCAAGCGCCTCGAAGACAACTACGTCCACAAGAAACAATCTGGTGGTTCAGGTCAATTTGCGAAAATCGGCTATATCGTCGAGCCTGGTGAAGTGGGTAGCGGCTTCGTGTTCGAGTCAAAAGTAACTGGCGGTAGCGTACCGAGAGAGTATTGGCCAGCCGTGCAAAAAGGCTTCCAAAGCTGCATCGATGTGGGCGTCTTGGCTGGTTTCCCCTGCTTAGACTTGAAATTCACCCTGGTTGATGGAGGTTTCCACCCGGTTGACTCTTCAGCAATGGCCTTTGAAATTGCAGCCAAAGCCGCCTACCGCCAATCTGTACCCAAGGCTGGGCCTCAGTTGCTGGAACCGATCATGAATGTCGATGTCTTCACCCCAGACGATCACATGGGCGATGTCATCGGCGACCTCAACCGCCGCCGGGGGATGATGAAATCTCAGGAAACCGGACAAACAGGCGCGCGGATCAAGGCTGATGTACCCTTGAGCGAAATGTTTGGCTACATTGGCGATTTGCGTACCATGACTTCTGGGCGCGGTCAGTTTTCGATGTCTTTCTCGCACTATGCTCCTTGTCCGAGCAATATCGCTGAGGAAGTGATTAAGGATGCGAAAGAGCGTCAAGCTGCTAAGTAGTGTGTTAAGTGCGATCGAATAGTGCGATCGTACTCTACGAACAAGTAACCAGAAACCGGGTTTTTTCACGAACATCCTTCGCGGCAGCGACGAGATTAGGTGAAAAACCCGGTTTCTTTAATATTGGTGCTTCCAGGACTCTTAAAAAAATCTGCGTTGATTTGCGTTAATCGAGGGTATCGTAAGGGCGATCGCAGATTTATGAAATAAGTCAAGTATCATATTTGCTAACATACAATTAATAATTTAAAACCGAGGCAGTTAGCCATGACAGCCACCCTGGTTCAAACTCCAACAACCGGAATTCTGCTAAAAAACATTAGCTGGAAAACCTACGAATCCCTGGTGAACGAGCTAGCCCAACAGCCGGGAATTCGTTTGAATTACGATCGCGGTAAATTAGAAATCATGACTCCCTCAGCACCCCATGAAAAATCAGGAGAACTCTTAGGAAATTTTGTACAAGTTCTAACTGATGAATTAAATCTTGACATTTGCAGCTTAGGTTCACTAACCTGCAAGCGCCAAGATTTGGCACGGGGGTTAGAACCTGATAAATGTTACTACATTCAGAATGAAGATGTTGTCTGGAATAAAGAACAAATCGATCTCAATCAAGATCCACCACCAGATTTAGCTATTGAAATTGATATTACCAGCAGTTCGATCGATCGTCTTGAAATTTACGCAAGTTTGGGTGTACCTGAAGTTTGGCGCTACGATGGCAATAGTTTAATCATCTATCAGTTAGAAGGCAATGAATACGCAGAGTCCGAGGTTTCTCCCACTTTTCCTTTTCTGTTGAAGTCTGAAATGCTGCGGTTTTTGGAATTGAAACAGACTACAAAAGAAAAGGCTTTGCTGCGGTTGTTCCGGGAGTGGGTGAGGAGTCAAATTCAGTCAGGGGAGTGAAGGAGGCGATCGCCCGTCAATCAATATAATGTTTGCTAACATACAATTAATAATAGACTTGAATTGCATAAGTCTTCGATCGATACAGAAACCGCAGATGTCAG
>NZ_JAUBOJ010000297.1:0-5285 GCF_036700185.1 Microcoleus sp. BM001215392
CCTCTTTGAGAGGACTTGCGCTTTCTCGACAGGGGTTTTTAACCCCTGGCGGACTCTCGAACTAGCGAAAAATCGAACTGGCGGACTGTCGGAGTGGCGAACTCTTGGACTCTCGAACTGGCGGACTCTCGGACTCTCGGACTTACCCAAAATTTTTGGTATTATTGAGTCTTCGCATTTACCCACAAGTCTGCCGGGGAATCAATTCCCCGTCGAGAGAGCGTGCATTCGGTTGAAACCGACTCAAAAGCTAGATTAAATTATAATACGAGCTACTGATATGGTAAAATAACATGGCTATAAAATCGCAAAATAATAAAAAAAATTACGTCAATATCGGGAAACATATTTATGGCAATGTGGCGGCTGTACTACCATTTAGTTTGGGCAACAAAAGAAAGGCAACCTCTAATACATCCACAAACAGAAACAGAACTTTACAACTATATCATCGGCAAGGCTGATACCCTCAACTGCATCGTCCACGCGATCGGTGGCACAGAAAATCACATACATTTAATAGTTTCCATTCCTCCGACACAATCGATCGCAGAATTTGTAAAAAATATTAAAGGTAGCAGCAGCCATTATCTCAATCAAACTTCGCAAAATCCCAATAGATTTGGGTGGCAAGAAGGATATGGAGTATTCTCTTTAGGACAAACACAACTAGAACAAGCAGTCGCTTATGTTATCAATCAAAAACAACATCATTTGCAAAACACTGTAAATTCGCATTTAGAACAAATCACCGATCGAGACGATCGCCCAACCCGCTGGTATGCGAAGCGGCAAGAGAATTAATAGATGGAACTCTCGCGCTTACCGAAAGTTTGTGGTACTCCAAAGTTTTCGCATTTGTCCAAAAGTCCGCCGGGGATTGAAATCCCCGTCGAGAGAGCGCAAGTCGGTTAAAAACCGACTAAAAAACCCCATTAAATTATCATCAATCTTAGTCCTCTTTCAGAGGACTTTCGCTATGAGACAGGGGTTTTAACCCCTGGCGGACTCTCGGAATACCCACAATATTTCGCCTTCAAAAATCTTCGCATTCACCCACAATATTTCGCCTTCAAAAATCTTTGCATTACCCACAATATTTCGCCTTCAAAAATCTTTGCATTCACCCACAATCCCGCCGGGGATTAAAATCCCCGTCTCATAGCGAAAGTCGGTTGAAACCGACTGACAAATCCAATTAAATCATCATCCATCCCAGTCCTCTTTCAGAGGACTTTCGCTATGAAACAAGCGTTTTAACCCCTGGCGGACTATGAGACTACGAGACAGACATTTTAACCGCTAGCGAACCCTCGAAATTTCGCACTTACAAATCGCACCCGCAACCATCGTTACAATTATTCATAAAAAACCGAGAAATTTCGCAAGAAAGTTGTATTTTTCGCAATTTTTTCGCAAGAATTTACAATACAGCAGAGCCGGTACTCCCGTAAACTTACTGAATAACATAAACCAGGGGTACCAGCATATGAACTCTCCAAATCCACAAACATCTTACGGTCAAATTCCCTTAAGTTTTATTGCAAACGCTGGACAAACCGATCCATCTGTGAAATTCCAGGTAAAAGGTGCCGGTCACAGTATCTATTTCACTCCCAACGAAGTCACCTTTACCGCTTTCCAAAAACCCAATGAACCGGGAAATGCAGCCACAAATTCTGCAACTGTCCGCAGCAGCTTAGCAGACAGTAACCCGAATCCCACAATTTCCGGCTTAGAAAAATTGCCCGGATTTGCTAACTTTATTTTAGGCGAAGATTCCAGTCAATGGCACACAGATGTTCCTACTTTTAACGGCGTTGTTTATCAAAACGTTTATCAAGGAATCGATCGCGTTTTCAAAGGCACAGAAGGACAACTTAAGAGCGAGTTTTTGGTTGCACCTTTTGCCGATCCGAGTCAAATTAAGATGAATTATAGCGGTGTTAACAACATCCGCTTGCGCGACGACGGCGCACTGATTTTAGAAACACCGCTAGGCGAATTAATTGATAACGCACCGATCGTTTATCAAGACATCAACGGACAGCGGGTGAATGTTCCCGCAGCTTACAATTTATTAGGAAACAATCAAGTTAATTTTAGTTTGGGAGAGTTCGATCGCACTCAACCCCTAGTTATTGACCCGGTTTTAGCTTACTCGACTTATCTGGGTGGCAGCGGCAATGAGAATGCCAACCGCATAACCGTAGATAGCACAGGTGCGGCTTACATTATTGGCACTACTTTTAACAATTTTCCGACTACTCCCGGTGCATTCCAAACTACCCCAGGGGGTCAATCTGATATCTTGGTTACGAAAATTAACCCCCAAGGAACAGCCTTAGTTTACTCTACTTATATCGGCGGCCCTAATAATGATGAAGGTTTTGACATTGCGGTAGACAGTCAAGGAAATGCTTATTTAACCGGGCCAGTCAATCCGGGTTATCCAACTACAGCCGGTTCTTTTAAAGCTACAGCAAATATTACGAGTGCTGCTATAACTAAACTCACTTCAGCAGGGAACTCGTTAGTTTATTCTACTTTTTTAGGCGGTAGCGCTATTTCCGGTGGTGGTACTTTTTTCGGCGCTAGCGGGAGTAGCCTTGGCAACGGCATTAAAGTAGACAGTAACGGTAATGCTTATGTTGTCGGGCCGACATACGGCGGTTTCCCCACTACTGACACTGCCTCCCAGTTTAATTACGGAGGAGAACTGGATGGGTTTCTTGCTAAAGTTAATCCAACCGGCAGTGCTTTAGTTTACTCTACCTATTTAGGTGGTTCTGGTATTGATGATGCTAAAGGCATTGCACTAGACAATTCTGGTAATGTCTGGGTTACCGGAAATACCAATTCGACTAACTTCCCACTGAACTCAGCTAATGATATACCTATAGTCGGTTTTGAAGCTTTTGTCAGTAGATTTAACGCGAATGGTGAACTTACTTATTCCACTTATTTAGGTGGCAGCGGTGAAGATAAAGGTAATGATATTGCTGTAGATAGTTCTGGAAATGCCTATGTTGTGGGATATACATCTTCAACTGATTTTCCTACACTTAGTCCGATTCAAGCAGCTAATGGAGGTGGTGCTAAAGATGCTTTTGTCACCAAGATAAGTCCTAATAACTCTTTGATTTATTCAACTTATTTGGGCGGCAGCGGAGAGGAGAATGGCGATCGCATTACAGCAGACAATGCGGGTAATGCTTATGTGACGGGAAACACTACTTCGACTAATTTTCCGACTAAGAATGCGATTCAAAGTATCAGCGGTGGCGGGCTAGATGCTTTTATTACGAAAATCGATTCATCTGGTTCTGCCTTAGTTGATTCTACTTATATTGGTGGCAGCGGTAACGACTTCGGTAGTGCTATTGCGGTGGATGCGAATGGTGCAGTTTATGTCGCGGGAGGTACTAATTCTACTAATTTGCCTACTGCGAATCCTTGGCAAGCGGCGAATGGGGGAGGCGATTTTGATGCTTTTATTACTAAAATCATTCCTGGCGGGCCGCAGGTAAAGATTATTGAGTCGGGCGGCAACACAAATGTAGCTGAAAGCGGGACGACTGATACTTATACAGTTGTGCTAACTAATCAGCCTACTGCAAATGTGGCGATCGCATTCAATACCGGCACTCAAATTCAACCGATTGCGGGCATTAGTTTCACTCCAACTAACTGGTTTGTACCGCAAACAGTCACAGTCAGTGCAGTTGATGATACCGTAGATGAAACTTCGCCGCACAACGGCCCGATCGCCCATACTGCTATCAGCACCGATGCTAGTTACAACGGGGCGAGTGTCAGCTTTACCGTTAACGGCACTGCCGGCAACACCGTCAATGCTAAGATTACCGATAACGACAGCGCAGGTGTTAGCATTACTCCCACTAACACGAGTGCGAGAGAAGGTGGTACAAATGGAAGTTACAGCGTCAAGTTAAATACTCAACCCACAGCACCTGTTACGATTAACTTGGCTACAGGCACTCAAATTCAACCAATTACCGCACTTACTTTTACCGCTACTAATTGGAATCTCGCTCAAACTGTTGCAGTTAAAGCGGTTAACGACAATTTAGTCGAAGGAAATCATACAGGTACGATCGCCCATACTTCTAGCAGTACCGACGCTAATTACAACAGCCTCACGATTTTGCCCGTTAACGTCGCCATTACCGATAACGACACCGCAGGCGTCAGCATTACTCCTACTAACACGACAGCAACCGAAGGCGGCGCAACAGGAAGTTACAGTGTTAACTTAAATACTCAACCGAAAGCACCTGTGACGATTAATTTGGCTACAGGTAGTCAAATTCAACCGATCGCTGCACTAACTTTTACCGCTACTAATTGGAATACCCCTCAAACTGTTACGGTGAAAGCGGTTGATGACAATTTAGTTGAAGGAAATCATACAGGTGCGATCGCCCATACAGCTACTAGCAGCGATGTTAATTACAACAGCAGCCTCACAATATCGCCTGTGAGCGTCGCCATTACCGATAACGACTCCCCTGGTGTTTCGATTAACCCGACCGCGGCCAATGCAACGGAAGGCGGTGCAAATGGCAGTTATAGCGTTCGGTTAAACACTCAACCGACAGCACCTGTGACGATTAACTTAGGTACAGGCACTCAAATTCAACCAATTACCGCACTTACTTTTACTGCTGCTAATTGGAATGTCGCTCAAACTGTGGCAGTGAAAGCAGTTGACGACACTTTAGTTGAAGGAAATCATGCAGGTGCGATCGCCCATACTTCTACCAGTAGCGATGCTCAATATAACGGCATCACAATTTCCCCTGTGAATGTCGCCATTACTGATAACGACTCCCCGGGCGTTTCGATTAACCCGACGGCCACCAATGCAACAGAAGGCGGTGCAAATGGAAGTTATAGCATTGAGTTAAATACTCAACCGACAGCACCTGTTACGATTAACTTAGCTACAGGCACTCAAATTCAACCGATCGCTGCACTGACTTTTACCGCTGCTAATTGGAATGTCGCTCAAACTGTGACGGTGAAAGCAGTTGATGACAATGCAGTTGAAGGAAATCATGCAGGTGCGATCGACCATACTGCTACCAGTACCGATGTTAAATACAATAACATCACAATTTCGCCTGTTAATGTCGCCATTACTGATAACGACACTTCCCCAACACCCACACCTGCAAATTCCACCCCAACACCTGTAAATTCCACACCAACACCTGTAAATTCCACCCCAACACCTGTAAATTCCACCCCAACACCTGTAA
>NZ_JAUBOJ010000297.1:5385-9854 GCF_036700185.1 Microcoleus sp. BM001215392
CTGTAAATTCCACCCCAACACCTGTAAATTCCACCCCAACACCTGTAAATTCCACACCAACACCTGTAAATTCCACACCAACACCTGTAAATTCAACTCCCACACCTGTAAATTCCACACCAACACCTGTAAATTCCACACCAACACCGATACGTCCAACACCAACACCAACACCCATACCTCCAACACCAACACCAACCCCGACACCCACACCGACACCTGCTGGAATTACCGTTAATCCTGTAACTGGATTAATCACCACAGAATCAGGAGGAAAAGCAACATTTAACGTTCAACTCAACAGCTTAAACATCGCACCAACTGGCGATGTCAAAATAGATTTAGCAAGTTCCAATACAGCAGAAGGAACAGTTTCCACGCCATCGCTTACCTTCAACTCTACTAATTGGAACCAGCCGCAGACAGTCACGGTAACAGGCGTTGACGACTATGAGATTGACGGGGATAAAGCTTACACCATTGTTACTAGCCCTGCTGTCAGTTCTGATAACAGATTTAACGGGTTAAATGCAGCCGATGTTGCTGTCACAAATAACGATAATGACAGCAGGATACCAGCACAAGACTCGGCTGGAAACACTGCAAGTGCAGCCCGTACAATCAATGCAAGTTCCGCTCTCAGAAACTACAGCGATTCAGTGAGTAGTAACGATCCTGATTACTACAAATTCACGATCGGTGCTACCAATGACTTCAACTTGTCAGTCAGTGGATTTAATGGAGATATTAATCTTGAATTGCTTGACAGCGCTCAAAATGTCATTTCAACTGCCCAAAATTCTGGTGCTGCCTCAAAGTCTATTAACCGTCTTTTGGAACACGGCACTTACAGCATTCGAGTTTCTTCAGTTAATAGCGCCCAGACTCCATACAATTTGAATTTGTCTGCTGTACCTCGTCTTGCAGGTGTCACAACTACAGGATATGAAGGTACTGCCGTCACAAATCCGCAGTCAAATTCAATTAGCAGAAACTTGGTGGGGGGCATCAACAGCAGTCTAGCGAATAATAATCTATCCAATTTCCGGATCGATAGCAATTTCCTCGACTCAGTGCTGTTGAGTGATGTTGGCGGCAATAGTAATTTATCCAGTTTTGCTACTAACTTTGTGCCGAGAGACTTTTCTGCCGGTTTTGACGGCAGTGGCAACGACCCCCGTCGGTATCCTGCCAGTATATCCAGCGCGCAGATAAATCTGGATAAATTCCGCGCTGCACCAGCTTTTTCTGGTATCAACGGCAGCGGTTTCTCTGTAGCTGTGTTAGATACTGGCATCAACTTAAACCACCGATTCTTTGGCCCTGACAGCAACTCAAACGGCATCAGCGATCGCATTGTTTATAACTACGATTTTGCCGATGGCGATGCGGATGCTAACGACAAAAACGGACACGGATCGAACATTGCCAGCATTGTTGGTTCCCAAGACCCAACCTATACAGGGATGGCACCTGGCGCTAACATTATCGGTCTCAAAGTGAGAAAGGATGTTCCGCCTCCGGGTGGAGACGAAATTAATAAGTTTCCCTATGTCGAACAAGCTTTGCAGTGGGTATTGCAAAATGCAGATACTTACAACATTGCCAGCGTTTGTATGGCATTCGGCAGCGGTGAAAATTTTCCCACCAGTCAAACAACTTCACTCTACGGTATTGGAGATGAACTGGCGGCATTAGCGGCGAAGAATATCATTGTTGTCTCTTCATCAGGCAACCGTTACTATCCGTACCGGAACGAGGCTCCAGGTGTAAATTACCCTTCAGCCGATCCGAATTCGCTGTCTGTTGGCGCGGTACATACCTCCAACATCGGTTATTTGTCTTTGGGAAATTATTTTGCAAATCCGCCTGGACAGGATGTCGAGAAAGTAATTGCTTATACCACCGATCGCGATCGCATTGCTCCATTTTCTCAGCGTAACGGAACATTAACCACAGTTTTTGCTCCCGGATCGCCCATCACCGGTGCTGGCATAGATGGCAATCCTGCGGCTGGCATAGATCCCGATCCCGTAACCGCGTCTGGCGATCGGATCAACACGCTTCACGGTGCCAGTCAAGCTACAGCCCACATTGCCGGCATTGCAGTATTAGCCCAACAGTTAGCACAGCAAAAATTAGGCCGCCGACTGACACCAAAGGAATTTGCCAAACTTTTGAAACAAACCGGTGTCACTATCAATGATGGCGACGATGAAAACGACAATGTTACCAATACCGGTCTTAATTTCAAGCGCGTCGATGTGCTGGCTTTGGGGCAAGCTATTGCTGGAGGAGGTGTTGTTCAGAACCGTCCGCCAGAAAAGAAGATTACTTTGGCGTCTTCCATTAAGGAGTTTAATAAAGACATTAAAAATGTCTACATCGATCCTGATGGCGACTTAATCTCCTACAAATTAACTCTAGAGGATGGCAGTCCTTTAAACAGCACTCCCAACAGTAGTGGGCTGATATTCTCTTTCGACTCTAACCAGAACACCATCAAACTTATTGTCACTCCCCGAACACGTTTTGTAACACCCTTTAAGGTGAAGTTAACCGCCACTGACCCGGCAGGTGCCAGCAGTTCTCAAATCTTCAAGATAACGAAATATAACGGTCGCTGGGTGATTGATAATTACATTGCAGGTGCCAAGGTATTTTTGGATGCCAATAAAAATGGTGTTCTCGATGCTAATGAACCATCAACCAATAGTGACAGCACAGGTCTATTTAATCTCGATTTCCCCTTCGAGACTTTCGACAAAAACGCAAATGGGGAAATTGATTCAAATGAAGGCAATTTAGTGGCTTTTGGCGGAATTGATACCGCGACCGGTTTGCCTTTAGAAACGCCTGTTACTGCACCTGCTGACGCCACTGTGGTCACGCTGTTAACTACTTTGATGGTGGATTTGGTGGATCGGGGCATTGAGAGCGATCGCGCCGAATCTCTCATCAAATCTGCTCTTGCCATTCCCGCTGATGTTCCGATCGCAGATTTCGATCCGATCGCAGCCACCAACGACAGCGAACCGGGCGCAGTCGCAACTTTATCGGCAATGGTGAAAGTCCAAAACGTCATCACTCAAACTGCTGCTTTAATTGACGGTGCTTCTAATGCAGACACCAAGGATATTGTCAAGGCTGTGGTCAGTGCGATCGCGAATCCAATTCAATCCGGTACTGTTTTAAATCTGAGCTCTTCAGCAGTTTTAGAACCAATAATTCAGCAAGCAGCCGCAAAAATCCAGCAAATCGACCTTAGTTTTGACAGTCAAAAAATCACCTCAATTACCCCGCAAGCTGCGACAGTCATGGCAACAGCAAATCAACGCATTGATACTGCTGTTTCCAACCCAACAGTCACATCAATTCCTGCTTCAGTTGCCCGCGTCCAAAAAGTAGCTTTGGGCGCAACAACTCAAGATTTAAAAGCTGTTGGTGCAGGAAGTAAACCTATTTCGCAGGTAGTTGCTGACAATACTGGCACTGCTTTAGATAGCAAAATTCAAGCTGTCACATTGCCTGTTGCGATCGCGACTCCTGTTGCGATCGGCGATGCTGATTTGGGCAGCAATTCCCCGAATCGCATTCTCGGTACAAGTGGCAACGATACCCTGACTGGCGACAGCGGGAATAATGTGTTGATGGGAATGATGGGCAATGATTCCCTCGACGGTGGGCTGGGTAATGACTCTCTTTTCGGCGGCAAAGGTAGCGATACTTTGCTCGGCGGTAGCGGTGATGATGCCTTGTTTGGCGGCCGCGGTGCTGATAGTTTGAACGGTGGTGATGGCAATGATAGTCTGCTGGGAGGTAAGGGCGACGATTTGCTGAATGGCGGTTTGGGAAATGATACTTTGACGGGAGGTGATGGCAACGATAAATTCTTGCTTTCCAGCAATTTTGGTACTGATACTATTACTGACTTTGCAGTTGGAAAAGACTTGTTAGTTTTGGGTAACGGGCTGAGTTTCTCGCAACTGTCAATTACTCAAGAAAACAGTGCAACTTTCATCCGTTTGTCAGCTACCGGAGAGATTTTAGCATCTCTGAATGGGGTGACGGCAAGTGCGATTAATGCCACCAATTTTGGCTCAATCTAATAGCCATGTAGGGACTTAGGCTAGCCCATTGGTGTCAACTTTAAGCTTTGAATCCGCCAGTCCTCCCGCCCACCCGGTAGTCCGCCAGGGAATGAATTCCCTGTCTCATAGCGAAAGTCCTCTCAAAGAGGACTAATGAGTGGAAAAAGTTCTGATTCTCAGTCCTCTTTGAGAGGACTTCAGCTTTGAGGCAGGGGTTTAAACCCCTGTCTCCCGCCCACCCAGCAGCCCTAGGAGTGAATCAATTCCACGGGGCTTATAGCGAAAGTCCTCTCAAAGAGGACTAATGAGTTGAAAAAATTATTATTCTCAGTCCTCTTTGAGAGGACTTCAGCTTTGAGGCAGGGGTTTAAACCCCTG
>NZ_JAUBOJ010000298.1:0-9829 GCF_036700185.1 Microcoleus sp. BM001215392
CAGAATTGAGGGCGATCGCAAGAATAGACAAATTTTCCCACAAGATTAGAAAAGACTTGCACGGGCAAAGCCTTTTATAGTTGGCACATCAGCTTTCTAGAGCTAATTGAAAAGCTGCACTCGATCCAATTATTTGGAAATCACGATTATGGCTACTGCAATCCTCCATTCAACCGCTACAAAGCTCTATGCCAGTCGCATCGACATACCCACAGAAAATCGCACCCAAATCATTGCCCTGCTCAATATATCTCTGGCGCTGACTCTTGACCTCAAAACTCAGGTGAAGCAGGCACATTGGAACGTCAAAGGCATGAATTTTTACCAATTGCACCAACTGTTTGACCAGATAGCGACTCAGCTAGATGAGTATGTTGACACGATCGCCGAACGAGTCACAACCCTCGGCGGAACCGCAATGGGAACTGTTCGCACCGCCGCCAAAATCTCTACTCTTCCCGAATATCCCTTCGAGATTGTCAATGGCAAAGATCATGTAATTGCGATCGCCGAGCGCCTTGCTCCCTACGCAAAAATTGTGCGGGAAATGATCGACCAAACCAGCGACCTCGAAGATGCCGATACCGCCGATATTTTCACCGAAATCTCTCGCGCTGCGGACAAGTATTTGTGGTTTTTAGACGCGCATTTGCAGGGAAATTAGAGATGGGAATGCGATGTCTATCGTGCCGCGAGCAGTTTCCCGATTTCAAAATCACTATCTTTTAGAACGGACACAACCCTAACTCTGTTACTTGTTTTTTCACCTTTTCCAACAGGAGATTTCTATGACAATCGTTCGCGGTAACAATGCTGATAAATTTGAAGTGCCAGGAGTCGTAGTCAAAAAAATGGCGGCACCCAGTACAGGCGCTAACGAAATTCTGATGTTTCATGCTGAACTAAAACCGGGCGCACTGAATCCGACTCATGTTCATGACCATGAAGAAGTCGTGTACTGTATGTCTGGAACTATGAAAGGCACAATTGGCGATCGAGAAGTAGAACTCCAAGCTGGTGACACCATGATTGTGCCACCTCACGTTTATCACAATCTGATTAACCACAGCGATACTGAACTGGAAGTTATCTGCGCGATGCCTGCTGGTACTAAGAATTGGGACGATAAAAAGCAAGAAATGACTCCTCCTCCCTGGACTGTTTAAGAATTCGCGAGTAATTTTCTTCTCTTTCACATTCAGGCAAAAACCTGCTTTTTTAGTCCTGGACGCAGACACTTTATTTGTAGGGTGTGCGCCGCGCACCTTACGCCACAAATAGTGTAAAAAAAGCTCCCTTGCCTCAGTCATATTTTTGCTCAAAATCTGAATCTAATTAGGAATACTATGACTTCAAACCCGGTTTTTTACGAGCAACTAACTCCCGATAATGCGGCCATGCTGCTGATCGATCATCAAGTCGGCACGATGTCTTTGGGCATTACCGATATCGATCCAGTCAATCTCAAGAACAATACGCTTTACCTCGCTGAAGTCGCTAAATTGTTCAATCTGCCGGCGCTTTTAACCACGAGCAATCCGAATGGGCCAAACGGGCCGCTATTTGCTGAGTTAGTCCAGAGTTTGCCGCAGGTTCCGATTATCGATCGCGTCATCATCAACGCTTGGAACGATCCTAATTTTGTCAAAGCTGTCGAACAAATGAATCGTCCCAAACTAATTATGGCGGGTGTCACAACCGATGTTTGTTTGGCGTTTCCAGCAATTTCCGCCGTGGGTGCAGGCTATGACGTTTATGCCGTCATTGATGCTTCGGGAACCTGGAACATGACGACACAACAAGCAGCCATTGCTCGCATGACTCAAGCGGGAGTCAAATGCGTAAATACGATCGCCGTTGCTGCCGAATTGCAAAGAGACTGGACTCTGCCAACAGCATCGGGTATGGGCGATATATTTGCCCGCCGATTGCCCCAGTTTGGTTACATTTTGACTCAAATCGAACACACGAAAAACTTGGCAACACGATAAAAAATAAATATGAAGCGATCGCATCTTGCCAAAAGTTTACTTACCACAGCCGCACTTTCAACCCTGATAATTCCGATTGGAGTCGATGCGGTTCTGTTGGCAAACGGACACATGAACAATCCTGCTTGGCTACCTCACGCAAAACTGCATTGTGCGATGTCATTTTTTGCGGCTGCATCCTTAGGAATTGCGGCTCTAGCCATTTTAAAAGTTCGTCCGACGAGCGATCGCATTTGCCGAAAAAACTCACTACACTCAGGTTAAGGCCAAAGCTTTAAGTGGTATGGCAGAGCTTTATCGAGAACAATCCGATTTTACAACAGCGCTGTCCCATCATTCAGAGTCGATCGCACTTCTAGACAAAATCGGTGCAAAATGCGATCTAGCCGAGGCTCATTATCAACTTGCCTTAACTCACCAAAAGATGGGTGATGCCGAGAAGAGTCAGACTGCGTTTCAAGAAGCGATTCGACTCTTCACTGAAATGGAAGCACCGCAGCAAGTTGAGAAAGTGCGAAAGGCCATAGGTAAGAGCGATGAAGTTTAACGTCAAACCCGCAGTCCGGCAGGGGTTTAAACCCCTGCCTTAAAGCTGAAGTCCTCTTTTAGAGGACTAATAGATATCTCCCAAAAATAACGTGAAACCCTTGTTAAGCCTAAGCTAAAATCTAATTTCTTGAGAAGTCTAATCAAGGAATTATTCAGTCCTCTTTGAGAGGACTTTCGCTATTAGACAGGGGTTTAAACCCCTGTCGGACTCGCGGACTCACTAACCGCCGAATTATCTAAACCAAAGCCTGCCGCTGAGCCTCCAACAACTCTTGAATCCCGATTTCTGCCACATCCAAAATTTGATTTAACTGACTCCGACTGAAACTTTTCTCTTCCGCAGTTCCCTGAATTTCTATAATTTCCAAATCCCCATTCATCACCACATTACAATCAATTTGGGCCGCCACATCTTCAACATAATTCAAATCTAAAAACAATTCGCCTTCCAAAAGTCCCACAGACACCGCCGCAACTTGACGAATCAAAGGAGACTTCACTAAATCACCTTTTTGCACCAATTTATTCAAAGCATCAGCCACAGCCACAAACGCGCCATTAATAGAAGTCGTGCGAGTCCCCGCATCCGCTTGCAAAACATCCGCATCGACTAGAATCGTTCGCTCTCCCAACAGTTCCATATCCAAGCACGATCGCAAACTCCGGCCAATCAACCGCTGAATTTCTTGAGTGCGGCCCGATAACTTCATAAACTCCCGCTCTTGTCGCTGCGGCGTAGCTCCCGGTAACATTCGGTACTCCGCCGTCAGCCAACCTTTGCCGGTATTCTCAAGAAACCTCGGCACTCCCGGCTTGATGGTAACGCTGCAAAGTACCTGAGTATCGCCGCTTTTTGCGAGCACGGAACCACTGGCAAATTTGTTGAACTCGCGATCGAAACTAATCGGACGAAGTTGATTTGGTAGTCGGCCGTCGGCACGTTTTTTTAACATAAGTAATGGTTATTAGTTATTGGTTATTGGTTATTGGTTATTGGTTATTGGTTATTGGTTATTGGTTATTGGTTGTTACCGCTTTCCTGTCAACTGTCAACTGTCAACTGTCAACTGTCAACTGACCATTTTAAGAATATCTTGCTGCACTTCTTCGGGAGATCGATCGCCGTTGATAGTTAACAGCTTGTTCCGATGTTCGTAATACTCTAAAATCGGAATAGTGCGTTCCTCGAACAAATCGAGCCGTCGCTGTAAAATTTCGGGTTCGTCATCGGCTCGATCGCGTTCGATCGATCGGCTCAGCAAAACCTGATTCGGCACTTTCAACCAAATCGCCCAATCTAGCTCCTGCGCTAAATCGTCTAATAAAAAATCCAATTCCTCAGCTTGAAAAGCCGTTCGCGGATATCCCTCCAACACCCAGCCATTAAAGACATCCCACAGCAGCAATCGGCGCCCGATAAATTTAATCAAAATGTCATCGGGAACGAGTTCCCCAGATCCAACAAAAGGCACCGCCAATTTGCCCAAATCTGTTTCAGTCGCGATTTCCGTGCGGAGAATGTCCCCTACTGCAAGCAAAGGAATGCTCAAATTGTTGCACAGTTGTTCTGCCTGCGTTCCTTTTCCCGCTCCTGGGCCTCCCAGAATTACCAATCTCACAGTGCTTGCTCCTAGTGCTGCAACATTCAAAT
The DNA here is from genome assembly GCF_036700185.1 of Microcoleus sp. BM001215392. Taxonomy (NCBI): domain Bacteria; kingdom Bacillati; phylum Cyanobacteriota; class Cyanophyceae; order Oscillatoriales; family Microcoleaceae; genus Microcoleus; species Microcoleus sp. BM001215392. The sequence goes on from NZ_JAUBOJ010000298.1 coordinate 4,192, forward strand.
TCTACGCGATGTTCACCTTTTGTTAACACTCTTGGGCTCTAACTGACTCCGATCCCCTTGGTTTTTCACTCGATCGTTCTGGCACTCCCCGCCCTATTTTGCTACCCCAACCCGGTTTCTGTGCAAGTGATGGCATCAGCAGAGGAAAATCTGACGACAAATGACTGCGAATGCCTCTTCGGCTAGCTTTTGACAATTTGTATATCTAGCGTGCGATCGGATGTACGCTCGGCCCAGTACACTATATATTGTTAAGCAGGTTTCAGCCGCGCTCTTCGGTCGGAGCCGCATTCAAGACTTAGTTACTAATTAAATATTGCCCTATGGTTGCTCAGCTACAAACCCCTAAACTCAATTTAACCCACAGCTTGCCCTACACAGTTCAAGGGCTGGTGCAAGTTTTTACCGGCCCCCACCGCTGCTTTTTTACCAGTGTCATGGCTGGGGCCCTGAGAATTGCAGGACAGGGATCTCCAGTGTTGGCGGTGCAGTTCCTCAAAGGGGGCATCAATCAAGGGCATCAGCATCCGGTGCGCCTGGGGCAAAATTTAGATTGGGTGCGGTGCGATTTGCCTCGCTGCATTGACAAAGCAGATTTAGATGAGAGCGAGACGCGATCGATCGCACAATTGTGGGAATACGTTCAAAATGTCGCGAGTTCGGGCACTTACGCTTTAATCATTCTCGACGAGTTGAGTTTGGCAGTGAATTTAGGTTTAATTTCCGAAGCAGAAGTGCTGGCATTGATTAACAGCAAGCCGCAGGATTTGGATCTGATTTTGACTGGGCCTTCTATGCCGCCAGCAATTTTGGATGTGGCCGACCAAGTTACAGAAATTCGCCGCAGTTAAGGACAATAGACAACATTGCCTGAGTCATTTTAATCAAATTTTCGGAAGGGATCTTATAGCCCTTCCCACAAGCAAAAATACAGAGGAAAGGCGATCAGAGTCCTTCCTCTGTATTTTTGCAAGATATCTAATGATTTTAGTTGCGATCGCCTGTGCGGGCGATCGCAATTTTTAGCTCGATTTTTTTATTTAAAATAAGTCACGATCGCTCTGATCGAGCTGACGGGAGCGATCGCAGCACATCAACATTAGCACCAATATTACCCTGGAACTACCGGATCGAATACAACAGTCAACCGATCGGCCGGAACCATCCGCTTCATAATTTTCAAGTGGCCGTCTGCATCAGACCAACTGCGAAATTGACCCACCACCACCTTTTCCACATTCGGAAGCGATCGAACTACAATCCACGGCTTGAGACATTTTGCTTGCAACATACTAGATATATATCCTTGGTAAATTGGAGCCAAAGCCCGTCCTAATACTTTTCTGCGAATCGGGACTGGTCTGTCGCTTTATAAACTTGCGCTTCTCTCAAAACATATCACAAAAAAAAATGGTTTGGGATTATATCTGATTTTTCAGTTTTTTTCTACATAATTTCTACATAATATATCGCTGGCGATCGGCAACCTGCAACAAGCTGCTACCGATCTCAAGCCTCTGTAAAAAATAGCATTTCTCAAGCCTCTGTAAAAAATAGCATTTTAAACTTGAGATTTTAGATTAAACGATAAAATATGACCTATGACTATCAGGCTTTGGAGTGTGCGGGGCAGAGTAGCATTATTTTGTTTAACTGCTATAACTCCGAGACAGAGGGGAAGAAACCCAAAGCGAGAGAGAATTTGATGTTGTTGACCCATTAATTGAAATATCTAGTTCCAATTATGCGCCACAGCTAACCCAGAAATTCATCTAAAACTTTAGCCCGCGACACACAGCTAGAAACCAGGTTTTTTAACCCTAATATTTGCTTAAAAACTTGAATAAAAGTCAAAAAACCCGGTTTATTTGCCATGAATGCGCCATGGAAGGCAATTGTTAACTCTTTAAATAATTGCCACCTACACCATGATTTCTGATTCTTCCCTTGCAGGGTGTCGAACCAGGGACTTCTACTTACAAATCTCGCCGCGACAGCAGAAACCACACGCCGCCCAAACCCAAAACACCGCATAAAACTCCGCCTTCCCACCCAAAAACAGTTCCCCCCGGCAAATGCCCGGGCAAAGCTTTAGAAGTAAAATTCAGCTCAGTATAGTATACCCACTGACTGTTAACCCGCCAGCCGACTCGATCGCCAAACTTCTCCCAAACTGTAGCATCATAAACACCAGCTTTCCCCCCAGACTTGACCCACAAACCCTTCTGCACCGAAAAACCAAACCTGCGGTGACTGTAACGCACCCAAAGTTGGTCAATAGTCTGCAAATCTTTAGCGGGAAACTTCCTAATATCTTCCTCGCTCAAATAACCCCGCGACATTTGCTGCATCACCTCCAGCATTTTTACCGAAGTTTCTTCATCAGCAGCCCGCCAATTTTTAGCAGCCAGCAGCCTTTCTAAATGAGAATAATCAATTCCTTTGTCCGACTCTAAATTTACCGCAATCAGCGGATTCTCCGTCACTGGTTGAGTCGGTACAGAAGCACTAAGAATAGTTGCCTGCTGCAACTTTTCTACCGCTGGTGACAGAACAACAGTAGGTTGTAAAACATCCAAAACTTCCAGCGCGGACTTGTAGCGGTCTTTGACATATTCCTGAATCAACTTATCCAAAATCTGACTTAAATCCGGGCCGATTTTGGTTCCTTTTGGCAAAGCCTCCCTCCACAGCCAGCGACCTTCTAGCGGGTCGTAAAGGTCATCGTGAATGTCTCCGTAGATATCGAGATAAGGCATCACAGAAGTCAGCAAGCGAATGCAAGTCACCCCCAAACTGTAAAGATCGCTAGCAGGAACAGCCCTACCGTGCCGCTGTTCTAGCGCCGCATAACCGGGAGTTCCCAACTTAGTCCCCGTTTTGGTGGGTGCCTCAGCTACTACCTGTTTGGAAACCCCAAAATCGATCAATACCAACTTGCGATCGCGATTTCGGCGGATCACGTTCTCAGGCTTAATATCGCGGTGAATTACATTCCGCTCGTGAACAAAATTCAGCAAAGGTAACAAATCTAACAGCAGTTCCCGAGTTTTTAACTCGCTATAAGCACCGTACTTTTCTAACTCATCCTTTAAATTATTGCCATCAATAAACTCTTGCACCAAATACAAGCGTCCATCTTCCTCAAAATAAGAAATTAGCTGAGGGATTTGCGGGTGTTTGAGTTCGTAAAGCCGCCTTGCCTCTTGTTCAAACAGTCTGACATACTTTTTGAAATGACCGGGTTTGCGCTGAAACTCCTGGGGCGGCGACAACTGTTTTATAACGCACAGTTCCTCAAATTTTCCATGATTTACCGCTCTAAAAGTCCTGCCAAATCCCCCATCGCGCAGTGGCTCAGTTGCTGCATACAAGTCTTTTAGCAGAAGCTTTGAACCACAATTAAGACAATACTTTGTGCCTGGTGGGTTCTGACGCTTTTCTCTTGGGCAATCGAGATTAAGGCAGTATGTCATATATTAAAAAAATGCGAACAAAATTATATTCAGGCTGTCATTTTATTCAAGAGTCCGATCGCGAGCTGGTTTTTGTTGAGGCGAGACCCCAAACCTTACTATAATGGCAGCCACTTTCGCGAGCCCAGGGGCGCTCTCGCCTCACGAGCCCCTGAGCAAGTATAACTCTCTTGAGGGTTTGACCTCAAACTCGAAGTCCAAATCTAACCTTAAACCGATCTCGGTGCAATACATTTGATTTAGCGGTCAAACAGCCAGCCGATCGAACAAAAATAGTAATTTACGACCGGCCCAGTTAGCTCTGCAACGGCGAAAAAACACTCAGGATTCTGCCTGAGATATAATTTTATTGCCCGAGAGAACCAAACTAACGCGAGCTGCTGCTGCCCTCAAGTACGCGCAGCTAAGCTATCGCGAGCATGAATCGACCTGAATATTTGCCCAGTATAAAATTTTACCCTAGCGGCCAAATAGAACCATCCAAAACTGCGTACAAACTAAAGTTAAAATAAATACTAGCTGGCTGGGCGAGCAACCAGAGCGCAACCATAAAATTAGCCAGTTTTCCGGCGTTGGCGACAGCAGCTATTAGCATTTACATTTATTGCGTTCGGTCTACTTAATTAGGAACTGCCAGTGACACCAAAACTACAGCAATCTCAAACTTACCCCACCCGCAAAGAATCAGTCAAAGTCCCATGGTTCGAGCGGTTCATGGCACTGGTCGCCCTGGGAAATTTCAGTCTAGTATTATTTGACATCAGTTACATCCCCGGGCGAGATTTCTACTTCCGGCAACTGCCAGTTATTACCCAAATATACGACCCGATTAAAGGAATTAAACCCCACCGAGACACCCAGAAATATCTAAAAACCTTACAAGAATTAAAAATTCAAGTAGCGCAAACAGGCTTGGACTCTCCCCAAGTAACAGCAAAATTGCAGCAAATAAACAATCTGAGCGCCAACACGATCGACGAAGATCCTTTCCGAGTAGCATCCAAAAGCGGCACCCTAGAAAAAATTAAAGACCGGATGCGCGATCGCGTCCCGAATCCCCAAGACTCCGCCAAACAATCATTCCAAACATTCTGGAGCCCTGACTATTTAAACAAACAAGGCTGGCAACGAGAAATCAACTGGTTTGATGCCAAAATCAAGCCCTTAATCGCCATCAACTATTACCGGACGATCGGAGAAAACGGCGAATTTACCGACAATTTCTGGCTTCTCGACCTGCCGTTTGTTGCCATATTCGCGATCGAATTTCTAGCCCGCACCTACTTCATCAGCCGCCGCCACCGCAGCGTCACTTGGCGATCGGCCATGCTCTGGCGGTGGTACGACATCTTTCTGTTCCTGCCATTCTGGCGCCTGTTGCGAATATTACCCGTCACAATTCGCATCCACCAAGCCAAAATGCCCGACCTCCAACCCATACGCACCCAAATCAGCCGGGGTTTTGTTGCCAACTTCGCCCAAGAATTGACCGAAGTAGTAGTAATTGGGCTGATCAACCAGATGCAACAATCAATTACCACAGGCGAACTCGCCCGTCAACTATTTCAATCCCAAAAACAACGCTATCTAGACATCAACAATGTAAATGAAATAGAAGCGATCGCCACCCACTTAGTCCAAATCACCGTCTACAAAGTCCTGCCCCAGCTCCAGCCCGACCTAGAAGCCCTGCTCCGCTACAATATAGAACTATTTCTCAAACAATCCCCTATCTATCAAGGATGGAAGCAAGTACCCGGACTGGGAAACCTGCCCGCACAACTAGCAGAGCAATTAGTTGCAGAACTCTCGAAATTAGTCACCCTCGGCCCGCAAGATGCCTACGAAGCCTTTAAAATCGCCAGCGAAGACCCCGTAGGTACCAAACTCTCAAGCCAGCTAGTCCAACATTTCGGGCAAGCTTTAGGAGCCGAACTCCAACAGCAGCAAACTTGGCAAGAAATACAACTGCTGCTGTGCGACTTCCTAGAAGAGTTCAAAATCAACTACATCCAGCGGTTGAGCGAAGAAGACTTCGAGAAAATTTTAGAACAAGCTAAACAAATGCAACGCATAGCACCGCGTTAATCAGTTGACAGTTGACCTGTGACAGTTGACAGTTGTCAGTTGTCAGTTGTCAGTTGTCAGTTGTCAGTTGTCAG
>NZ_JAUBOJ010000299.1:0-9819 GCF_036700185.1 Microcoleus sp. BM001215392
GGGGGATGCGAGGGGGATCTCCGGGCATAAATAGTGTTAAGTAAACCGTATTGAAATATAGCAGTGGACAGTGGACAGTGGAAAGTTGACAGTTGACAGTTGCAGAACGGGAATCAAATCATTGAGCGAGTACGGGTATCGGCTCTATTCATGAAGTTATTTACGTCCTCACCGATGTGGCGGTTGCTATAGTAGAGGTTTTTCCCAATAATACAACAGTATTCGTAGTGTGCGGATAGTGCAAAAAATCCATAAGAAAAGATCGAAAATCTGGGTGCATCTCAATGAGTGCAAATATACTCGTAGGGGCTATAGCATTTCGGCAGTAAATCTCTGATTCTGACTCATAAATTATGTGCCGAAATGCTATAGCCCATGCCAAAATGAGATGCACCCAAAAATCTGACGTATCCGCACCTTATTCTATTTGTGGTACTCGTAGAACACAATTTGTTTTAACTGAGTTAAATGGAGAGTTGTTTGCTCAGGCGATGTATCAGGTGCGGATTTATCAGATTGCAGATTAATTTTAGGGATTTTTTACAGTATCCGTACCCTACGAATCCTTACGGCTGATGACTGATGACTGATGACTGATGACTAATCTCGATTTTTTGGGATTGGTTTGTGTTGAGAAAAAACTCGCCAGTGATTGAGGTCAACAGACAACTCTTCTTCTTGGTTATTATCTGACATATTCACTAAATTGTATTTAACATTTTCTCCATAAATAGTTAGAGCAATCTGGCAAACTTCTAAAAAATTAATTAGCCACTGAGATTCAGCAGCAGATTTATCTTGATAGTAGGTAATTAGTCGAGCCAAACAAAGTTCTAAATAGCTTTGGGAATAGGGCGAAATTAAAATTATTTTTAGCATCAAAATTGCTAGTGTTAAAGGATTTAGCTGAGTGGCGAAAATTAAAAATAAGGCTGTGGGTTCCCCGGAATTTTCCACAATTAAATTTTTGATTAGATAGTTGCAAGTTCTGAGCAGCAAGCCAGTATTTAAAGCTTCTCTGTCATTTTCTGTATTAAAATTATCTAAGCTATTAATGAGTTGTTGGTGATAAATGTCAGAATTATAAAATTTACGATCGTAATAACATAAATAGTTCATCAGAGCTTCCTTAAACTGCTTGTAGGTAATATTTTGACTCTGTTGGATAAAAATATTGGCTAAGCTGCGATAGTTCAAGGAGCCTCGGTTGACCAAAATAATTTTGATCAAACGCAGGGCTTCATCTCCTAGAAGTGTGGGGTTGTAATAATTTTTAAATTTGAAGGTGGCCGACTGAGAGCGAGATGTATACATTGCTAGGTCAAACTTGTACTTATCTTTTAGCTGCTGCGACAATAGTTTGGCAGTTTGACGTGCTTCGAGGGTATTTTTAGTATCGAGATATTGAGTGGCTAGCAAATAAGGCTGATAGCGAGAAGTCCAGTGCTTTTCTAGGGGCTGGTAGTCGCCGTACTTGAATACAAATAACTTGATCTCTTCATATTCTGGGCTGCTCACAAAGTTTGTTAGCCACACTCTTAGTATTTTAAGAAAGTTGTCCGCTTGGGGTTCGGTGAGGGTTCTCTCGCTAATAATTGTAATTAAGTCCTTAGCAAGTTCGTATTTTTTGTAGCTGATCCAGTTATTTAATAAGATGTAACAGCAGCGTTTAAATAAGTTGTTAAATTCAAGCTGACTGTCAAACTCAATTATTGTCTCTAAAGCTTGGATTAATTTCGGGTTAGCTGGCGGACTCAGTTCGATAAATATTTTTTTAAATTGCTGCAAAACTACTTCGGATGCCGAGTTGTTGATGCGATCTATCAAAAATTTGTAAATAATATCTTGAGCCGCGGAAACAGTCAACTCTGATTTTTTTAATTGAGCTGTTGGTTGAGGCGCCAGAGCCTCGGGTAATATATTGTTGGTAATATCGGGCAGAACTTTTGACTTTTTGGTTTCGGATTGAGAGGAAACGTCCTGAGATGGCATAGCGTCCTCGCTCAGATGATCAATACACTATTATATTCATAGTCGCTGATTTACAGCTAATAATTTAGTATTTGAGTAGATTTTTGGGTGGTTACAATTAAGCCCCCCGATCGCCCTTTTGGTAAGTTGCGATCGAGGGGGCTAATTGTTATTTGTCAAGTATCTGAGGGTGTTATGCGGGGTTGGCTTGAGCTCGTCTTTGCAGCAGGCGGGCAATTTCGGCTTTTTCTACGAGTCCGACGAGGACGCCGTTTTCGCGAATTACGGGGAGCTCTTGAACTTTCAGTTGTTCGAGGAGGCTGACGACTTCGAGGAGGGATAATTCGGGTTTGACGGTGGTTGAAAATTCGATCGGCTTCACGAGCTCTTTAACTTGAACTTGAGGCCAGCTTCCGGTGGGGATGGTTTTCATGTCGTCAAGGTCGATCGCCCCTACCAATTGTCCCGCATCATCGGTAACTAAGAATCGGCGCCAGGTGTGAGTGCTACCGATGACGTAGTTGTTGGCAAATTCTCTGAGGGATAAGTTTTCTGGGACGATCGGGCTTTCGGGGGTCAAAGCATCTGCGACTGTCAGCCCTGCTAGTTGATTTTGGACTGTGGCGTATTGTGCAGACTGTCCGGCATTTTGCAGCAAGAACCAACCGATTACTAGATTCCAAATATTGCCGAAGATGCCTGTAGCAATGGCAATCCAGCCAATGATTTGACCGACGCGGCTAGCAAAAATTACGCCTTTGTAAGGGTTGCCGGTAATCTTCCAGACGATCGCTTTGAGGATGTTACCACCGTCGAGGGGCAAACCGGGAATTAAGTTAAATAAAGCTAAAGCTAAGTTGATGGAAGCTAAAAGTTGAACGATGGCTGCTGCGGGGCCTGTGAGGCCTGCACCCACGCCGATAACTGTTAACAAACCAGCCAAAAATAAGCTAACCAACGGGCCTGCAATCGCTACCCAAAATGCTTCGGCTGGGGTTTTAGATTCTCTGTCTAAATTAGCCAGTCCGCCAAACATAAATAGCGAAATCGATTTGACGCCAATTCCCTGTTTGATAGCTACCCAACTATGTCCCAATTCGTGGGCTAAGACGGAAGAAAATAATAGTAACGCCGAGAGTAATCCTAGCAGCCACGGTGCTACGGGGCCCAAGGTGGGAAATAGGCCTGCTAATGCGCCGCCGTATTGCCAAGTTACTAAACCGAGGACTAAAAACCAAGAAGCGTTGACATAAAAGGGAATTCCAAACAGGTTGCCGACGCGAATTGTATTATTCATAATGACGACCTATGATATTATGGGTGAGACTTTTTCTGTCTCTGTTTCCTTATTGTAACGAAAGGTAACTGAGATGTTAATGCTTCAACTAGGGTGTTATCCGTCTGGGTCGGTTCGGTTTGCGGAATAATCACTGTCGAGTCAGGTTCGATCGTTCGGACTTCAGTCCTCTGAATTAAGGACTCGCATTCGGAACGCTCGAACCGAAATTAAGTTAATTATCGATCGCATCTTCACCCAGCGGCTTGCTGTAGCGCTTCAATTCCTCAATCAATCGAGTATCGTTAGAAGCTGTTCTCGCGCCCGCTTCGGCAGCCCACTGCTTCAAATCTTCAATTTGCGATCGCGCGATCGCAGCTAATGGTACTGTATCCTCGATCGACCTCAGAACATCCTCCGTCATCAAATCCCGGCGCTGGCCGTTCACAAAAGTGCCAAAAGCCCGGTACAATCCATCAATCACCACTTGCTCGATTTCCGCACCGCTAAAATTCTCGGAAGACTTTGCCAAAACCTCCAAATCAAACTCGCGCAATCTAGTCGGGCGCAGACGCTGTAAATGCACCTTAAAAATATCTTGGCGTTCCGATTCCGAGGGTAAATTCAAAAAGAAAATCTCATCAAACCTGCCCTTTCTCAGCAACTCAGCGGGCAAAATCCGCACGTTATTTGCAGTGGCCACAATAAACACCGGGCTGGTTTTTTCCTGCATCCAAGTGATCAAACTGCCGAATACGCGGCGCGAAGTTCCCGAATCGCCGTCGCCGCCGCTGATAATGTTGCCGAAGGCTTTATCTATTTCATCGATCCACAAGACGCAAGGTGCGATCGCCTCTGCCAATTGTATCATTTGTCGAACGCGGCTTTCGCTTTCCCCGACAATGCCGCCGAACAATCTGCCAGTATCCAAGCGTAACAGCGGCAAACGCCATTCGCAAGCAATAGTTTTCGCCGATAAAGATTTGCCTGTTCCTTGAATTCCTACTAACAAAACGCCCTTGGGATTGGGTATACCGTAGCGGCGCGCCTCGTCAGTAAAAGCATCTTGCCGCATCTTTACCCACTGCTTCAAATTCTCCAATCCGCCCACATTTTTGAGGGATTCTCGGGAGTTGCAAAACTCCAAGATTCCGGTTTGGCGAATTGCTTGTTGTTTTTCCTCCAAAACTCCGTCAATATCTGACTCGTTAATTTGCTGTTTGGCGGCCAAAGCTTTAGCTAAAACGCGCCCGATCCGAGCGCGGCTCAAACCTTGACAAGCTTTCACTAATTGTTCTTTTGCTAAACCGCTCACTTGCAACTGTTCCGGCTTTTCCACAACGTGGGAAATTAAATGATTGATTTCTGGGACGTTGGGTAAAGGGAAATCAATTACTGTTACTTCTTCTTTCAATTCTTCCGGCAATTCTAGGGCGTGAGATGTGAGGACAATGGTTTTTTTGCTGCGCTTCAATTCTCTGTTTAAATTCCGCAATTCCCTGATTACTGGGGCATTTCTTTCGGTGTAAGGAGCTCTCAAAATTGGGTGTAAATCTCGCAGTACAAATATGGTATATTCTTCGACAGCGGTCTTGCCGATGCGATCGAGCGCTGCCATTACTGAACTTTTTCCAGAACCGTTATCTTCCCAGCCGCGCACGATATCCCAGAACAATACTCGGCGCGCGGGTGTTACTTGCAGCGCTACTTGGGCAATTACAGCTTCGACTGGTTCTTCTTCGGCGCCGACAATGTACAGCAGGGAGTAGCGGGCGCGAATCATTAAATCTAGTCGCTTTACAAGTGCATCAAAAGGGTTGTTTTGACTTCCATTGATGGCATCTAATTCTCTGGATTCGGAGTCTTTTTTTGTCATTTTATTTGATATGTTAGATGTCAACTTAACTTGATTAAATATCTTGTTTGTAGTCAGGAATTTAGTTTTTTTTTAAGGATTTCAGCAAGCTCAAGGTTTGTACTAAGGATGTTAGTTTTTTTAATAATTTAAACGGACTAAAGTGGGTACTACGAACGAGTTTTGAAATTATATTAAACTAAATGTTTGCAGTCAGGACTTTAGTCTTTGTCAATAATTTAAACAAACTAAAGTCCGTACTGCGAACGAACCTTGAAATTATAACAGAATAGGGAAAATTTGGCTACTTAGCAGCTTTTCTGGCTTGTTTTACCATATCGATCAGAGTGTGGTGAGCATCTTCGGCATCTGCTAAAGTGCGATCGAACTTTACTCTCACAGGTACTGTTTCGCCGTTGACTTGAGCGGTTAAATCCATGCCGTTGGCATCGATAGCGAGCATTTGAGCGGATGTCGCCTCGGCTTTGCCGCCGTAGGCTTGAGCGTACAAAACTACGGCGCTAGCGTGATCGTCGTTCATATGAGTGCAGATGCGATCGCTAATTTCGGTCGAAAACTGGTCTGACATGGGGATTCCTTATATGCAATATTGCGATCGATTGTACTGCGATTGATGTAAAAAGTTCAATTGCGATGAATTTCCTCAAGAGTTATGAGTTATAGTATTAGAAATAATTCAGGAGTCAGGAAGAATAAAAAAAAATAAAGATGAAAAACTCGCTTGGCTTATATCGAACTACTCAAAACATTATCATTCCAAATCCGCAAGAGCGACTTTCAAACAAGCACGAACCTCCTTCCAGTCACGTTCCGACAGATGACCAATTAGAACTAAGTTGGAAGATGGCGGTAGAGTGACAATAAAACTGCGAAAAACTGAAGCGACTCGTAAACCCGCTGTTGCCCAATCTTGGAGTATATAATCAGTTACACCTAAAGCTGTTGTCTGTGTAGTCAGGAGTCCAGCTATTACATCGCGGCGGGTTGTGTTATAGGTAACTGATGATAGAATTACAGCCGGACGACGTTTAATGCCAGTGACACCAGGAAAATCTACTGTCACCACATCACCAGGATTAAAAGACACTATTAAATATCCTCATTTTCAGGAAAAATGGTGGCAGCGTACTGCAAAGAAAATGCCGTCAGATCGAGTTTATCTTCTTCAGTCCAAGTCTCGCTTTCATCGACAACCGATAGATTGTGCTGCACCAAATCGTTGAGAATAAGAGTTGCCAAGTGCAGTCTATCCTTTGGTGAAAGGGTAGACAAAACGCGATCGTAAACTTCTCGAACAGTAGTTAACATAGCAAATCCTCCTGCTTCTGATCTTATGGAAAACTTAGGACAGGTTGATTTGATTATAGCTCAAAAATAGATTTTAGATACCCTGAGTTCTTTAAAAAGTCAGGGTATCTAATTATTCTATCCTACAAACTGTACAGCCTAACTGAAAGATCGATCGTCAAACGGCAATTCATCAAACAGCGAATCAATATCGCGATCTGAATTCGCAACAGGCGACGAATTAGCGCGAGATTCCGGGGACTTAACAGCATTCACCTTAGCTACGGGTAACTTAGCCGCAGGTTCCGATTTTTCCAACTTAACTACAGGCAATTCCCCGCCATTCCCGCCATTTTTACCCGTTTGATTCCACATCATCATTCCCAGCAAACCGTCAACCAAACCGCCGCCGCTACCGTTACCGCTAACCGCAACATCCGGGACAACTCGCACGTGACTGTCGCCGATAATTTGCATTAACTGCAAAGCCGTATAACCGGAACCTCCCAAAGCGACAACACCCGCGCGATAAGCTTCAGCTTGAGCAGTTCCTTTCACCCGAATCGACTCAGCTTCGCCTTGAGCTTGTTTCACCTGAGAATTCGCTTTTAACTCAGAAATCTTCACGCCTTGTTCGGATTTTACCATCTCTTGCTGAATCTCGGCTAAAGCTGTTTCTCTGACCAATTGTTGTCGCTGAGTTTGTGCTATTTGCTGCACTTCATATGTCTTGCACTGTTCCTCAGCAATTTTGCGGTCTGTTTGAGTTTGCATCAACTCTGCGGGCGGTAAAATATCCCCGATTAAAGTGTCAATTGCTTGCACGTCGTAGGTGCGCAAAGCTGCTTTGATATACTCGGCGGCTTCTGCTTGTCTGCCGCTTCTGGCTGAGAGAAAGTCTAAGACTGAATAAGCTTGAGCTGAGTTGCGGAAATAATTGCCGATTGTCGGCTGCAAAACGTGGTCTACTAAATTCTGCATGGAACCGACGCGAGAGATAACTTTCGGAGCATCCAAAGCGCCGACGTGAATGATTTGAGCTACTTCTAAGTCGAAGGCAAAACCGTCTTGAGAGCGCACTGTTAAAGATGAAAGTTTAGAGTCGTAACTGTGGCGTTCTGTTTTACCTGACCAGTTCAATACAATATTAGTAGTTGGTACTAATTCTACTTTCAAAATGCGAGTGTTCAGCGGATGTTTCCCTGGATAAAGAGGTGTCACCCATACGCCTTTGTTACCCACATTTACTAAGTTTCCGTGGGTAAAAGCTGCACCGCTGACATCTTCTGAGGTTTTGCCGACATAGGAAATCACGGCGCCCACATAGCCGATCGGGATTTCGGTCATCACCACTTGGTCAACTCCGACAAACCAAGGGTTTAAGTTCCACGAACCGGAAAGCAAAACCTGTTCCTGCAAACCGCGCCGCCCGCCAGCAGTGATAAATTTTTGTGCGTTTTGGAAGTTATCATGATTCGGAATAATCGGCCCAGCTATTTCGCCATCTTGAATCGGAACGCCATCATAAGTTGTGACAATTCCCACTTTGTCCGGGGCAATTGTGTAGAGTTTTAACTGTTCGGCTGTCATCCCATGTTTGGGAGCATTTGCTGCTGTAATTACGGTAAATAATGCCGTGTTAATTCGATAGCTACCGCCAGTCAAGATGCCGAGTTGTCTGCCTTTTTCGCCGCCTTCTTTCAGAAATTTGCGAGCATCTTGAAAATTGTCGCATTCTGTGATTTTCCCGAGGATGCGCTGCGGCGGATTCGACTCGCCGCCTGCTGCGATAACTAAACCAATTTCGCCTTGGGGAACTATCGTCAAAGATTCTTTGCGGACGTTGTATTGTAAAGGCCAATAACCCCAATGCCAACCGGGGGGCAAAGTATCAGCTTGATATCCGGCTTCTCCGTTTAAGGCAATTAAATCTCCTGGGGGTAAAGCTTTGCCGTTGAAGCTGAACTTTTTACTGACAATTCCTACTTCGCGATCGCCAATTACGACTAATCCGCCAAAAAATAACGGTAGCACTAGAACAATTATCATACTGCCGATCGCGATCGGGATAAATCCGCCCGCATCGAGCTGCATTGTCTGCACGGGAAGAGTGGTGCGCAACTGCCCTAGCTGCAAGCTAGAATCAGGTTTTGCTGCTAGCTGGGTCGAGGTTTGAGTCGCAGGGGGGATATCGCCAGCAGCTAATACCGGCGAGGGTTTCAAACTGGTTGTTGCACACAGGGCTAAAGATGCCGAAACAGCGGCAGCAAACTGTTTTAAAACGCGAACTTTGACTTGAGATTTGGGCAAAAGTGAATAAAGCATTTTTTTGATAAGAGCTAATTTGTCCTATTAGCTCTACCTTAGCCTTGCTCAAAAGTTTTGACGGAAAACTTAAGGTCTTATTTTTCATTACTTGCCCTCATAATAGTCATACTTATCAGTAAAAATACTCAGAAGTAAACTACAGGCTGACAATCCCGCGTTTTAAGGCGGTAATGGCGGCTTGCGTGCGATCGCTCACTCCCATCTTGCATAAAATATTGTTGATGTGAAACTTGACGGTACTTTCGCTGATGTGCATGACTTGACTAATCTCGTGGTTGCTTTTACCCGCGACAATCAGGCGGATGACTTCCAATTCGCGATCGCTCAATTGAGCGTTGTCCATGCGATCGGCTAGTTTTGCACCAACTGCGCTGGGAATGTACTTTTTACCGCTAACAACAGTGCGAATTGCCAAAAAAAGTTCGTCAGGTTCCGCATCTTTCAGCAAATAACCTTTAGCACCAGCCCGCAGCCCGCGATAAATATCTTCATCGCCATCATAAGTAGTTAACACCACAATCCGAGCCTTGTCAAATTCAATACAAATAGCGGTAATCGCCGCGACTCCATCCATTTGTGGCATTCGCAAATCCATTAGCGTTACGTCGGGCTGATATTCGCGGAACAACGTTAATGCTTCCTCTCCGTTGTTAGCTTGGGCGACAACAGTTAAATCTGGTTCTTGTTCCAGCAAAGCGGCTAAACCTTGCCGCACAATTGCATGATCGTCTGCAATTAAAACGCGAATCATATTTGATTGTTGAATCATGTTGTTGCCCTGTTAATTTTATCAAGAAGAACCAGCAGCCAAATCGATCTATCTTCGCCTCGCCGTGGGACACGGCATTGCCCTGTCCCTACTTGGAATATGCGGTATTATATCAAGTTAGATCGAGGGCGATTAGATGTCGGGGACGGTCAACACAATTTGTAATCGATCGTTCATAATTTGTAATTGAAATCCCTTTAAAAGTACAGTCCGACACTCCGACAGTCCGACAGTCCGACATTCCGACATTCCGACACTCCGACAGTCCGACAGGGAATGAATTCCCTGTCTCATAGCGAAAGTCCTCTCAAA
>NZ_JAUBOJ010000300.1:0-9819 GCF_036700185.1 Microcoleus sp. BM001215392
TTATTTCTCCACGGATGAATCCGGGGGCTTGTATCCTGGATGCTTTCGGTCAAGCCACTACTAAAACCCCAATGAATCTGGAACATCTAAAAAACTGGTTTACTAAATGCTGATGCACTCATCTATCAACATACAATCCATGGATTGAGCCGTGGGTCAACAAATATAACGAGTTGGGAATTTATGGTTGAGCCGATCGCCCAACTAAAAATCCCAAACCAAAGCCACTGATTGAGACTCGCGAAGCTTGCACAGCTATCGGAAATTTTACCTAAAAATTCCTCAGAGCGAGGATGCAGGCTACCAGAAAAATGCGCGACGCCCGATCGTCAATTCCACCATTAAACCAAGCTAACTTTGGCACGGTAAAGTAGTTTTTCGCCTTGTTTGTAGCCTGTATAGCGGACTTTCACAGGTTGTCCCGACTCGGCTGTTCCTTCGATAAGCTGGTGCTGTTGCGGGTTGTAGGGAAGCTCGGCTCCCACTGGGGCGATCGACTCTACTCCCCAATGCTCCAATAACTGCTCGACAGGGCGCAGCAACGGCAGCAGTTTCTGGGCTCGCAAGTTGTGATTTTCCTGAGCTTTGCTCGCAGCAGTCGGCCACTGCAACATCCAGGATTCTAAAATTTGCACGCTAGAGAGCTGAAATTCCTGCATCAAAGATGATCGCTGCTGTTCGATCGAAGCTTGCAGCCGCTGATATTCTTGTTCTAAGCCCGTAGGTACTGCTTCTTCTAGCTCCACAAAATCAGGCGCCAAAGTTGCCAGCAGTTGGGTTAAGGAAATTTTCAAAGCTTGACTGATTTTGAGCAGGATGTCGGCTCGCGTTTTCAAAGCTAAGCCGCGGCGCAGGCGGCTTACCTGAATTTCGGGAACTCCTGCTTTTTGGCTGAGTTCTCGATCGCTCGAAATCCCTGCCTGTTGCATCAGGCGTTGCAGTTGAGGAGCATAATCTGGAATAGGAGCTGCCACGAAAAATTCATCCAAATTTATAAATGTAAATATTCTCGATCCTAAACTGTCATGAGCCTGAAGCAAATACATCTTTGGGGCCAACCAAACAAGCCGGCTCCAAAGATGTATTGTGGAGCCGGCCCCACAACAGAAGCGGCTATTTGAGCGCAACTTTCTCGGCGGCTGCCGCAGCCGTCGCCGCTCCCTGCAAATGCGCTTCTAGGAACCACAAACGCTTGTCAATTGCCCGCGAAATTTCGGTGTAGAGATCCGCTGTATCGGCGTCACCGAGTTCAGATGCTTTGTCTATAGCAACTCGCAGGTGTTGGGCGTAGGGTGCGTAGCGATCGGCTAAAGCAGTCACATACTCTTTGCCATCTAAAATATCGAACGGAAATTCTGGCAAAATCGAATCTGCGGCGGCTGTGCGGGCTGTTCCTACAGCCAAACCGCCCAAAGCTGTTACCCTTTCGGCAACGGTATCAACGTATTCTTCGAGTTCTGTTGCCATTTCGTCGAACAGCAAGTGCAACTGGTAGAAGTCCATGCCTTTGACGTTCCAGTGAGCTTGCTTGACTTGAGTTTTTAAGTCCAGAGTTGTTGCCAGCGTGGCGTTGAGCAGCCCGACTACTTGAGTGCGGGTGGCGGCTGACATATCGATGCGGGTTGGGTACAGGTGTTGTTTGTGGTTGTTGAGAGTCATAGATTTGTACCTTGTTATTAGTGATTGTCGATCGAATATCTGAGAAAAATTTGGGCGATCGAACCTTTGCTTGTCGCCAATTGCTGTTGAGAGACTCAGGCTAGGTGCATCTGCAATACGGTACGGGGAGCTCGGCGTACTTTACACGGGATAGTTTCTAAACCCAGACGCTGGCAAGCTTCGTAACGGTGGCAGCCTGAAAATCCGTAATACTGACCATCTACTTCTAGCACGTCGATGGGCTCGTTTAAACCAACCTCGCGGATCGACTCCATGAGGGCGGCTACTTTTGTTTGGTCGTTGACTCGCGGCAGGGGGCGGCGAATTTGATTGAGGGGTATTGCTTCGATCCTCATGGCAGCTCTTGATTTTGCTTGTAGTTAAATCATACTCGTAATGACTTCGACTTGGCAACAAATCTCTCAGAAAGTTTTGAGTTTCAGATGATTCAATCGCGGCGCGCGATCGTCAGTAATGGAAAAAACCTTGGCATTTCCCAGCTTTCAGGCCTCCTAGCCATTACCGGAGAGACGTAGCCTCTAGGGTTAGATATATTATGTATAATAAAAACACTATAGTTATCGATCGCCCCAGTCTTTTAGGGTCTGGGGTGGCTCAGCTACATTCTGTCAGGGCCCTTGTATGAGATTGAATACAGTCGAATAACATCGGTTTGCAGGTAAATCTTGTTGCCAACAAGCCAGGGAGTGCAATGTACCTTTAAATTTGATGCAAATTTTAGTTCGGTCGAACTTTAGTCAGTTGACGATCGCAACATAAACTTTTATCGACTTTTTGGGTTGCAGGGGCGAATTGACTTGTGAGCCGCACTTCTGGTATCGTAAATAACTAATAAGTGGGTGTAACATTTAGTTTGTTAGCAAAAGCTAGTACATCGAACTCCGATTCATTGTTGCCCGGTTTTACAGGGCCTCCAGCAGCCCTGTAGATTAGTGGAAAATGACGCGGCCGGTGAATAACGGCGATTGGTGATGTGGGCGCTAGCAGTTGTCGGTCTTTTGGGAAAAAAAGTTAAAAACGTAAAGTAAAGGCAATTCTATATCTGCCTCTATTTTATGGAACTATAATTTCAGTGGCAGAGCGTGATTGAATTAAAAGGTTCCGAAAAGTTGCAAGTCTTAAAAAAAGCGGATCTTCAAGTCAATACAGGTCTAAATGCTTTAGAGCTTGTTTTGTCGTGGTTTTCGCAATTGTACGAGCCACGAATTCCTAGGAGTGTGTGGATACGCTGTCAGTTAGTCTTGGCTGAGGGCTTTACGAATGCGGTGCGTCACGCCCACCAGGGTCAACCGCCGGATTTGCTTGTGGAGATTGAGGTGGCGGTGTGTAGTGAATGTATAGAGATCAAAATTTGGGATTCGGGCGCCCCCTTTGATTTAGAGCAAAAAATTAAAGAGATGTCCAAAGAAATCGACCCTGAAGCTTCCGGAGGGCGCGGTTTAAAGCTGATGAAAGACATTGCAGATAATCTCAGTTACAGGAGAACGGCCGCGGGCCGCAACTGTCTGTGGATGGTTAAAAATTATACTCCTGTCCCCAATACAGAGGATGAGGACGATATTTTGCAACTTCCGGAGGAACTTTCTGGTTAATGGGCGATCGCAGTTTTTAAACGCGGGACAAGGGGTTGAGCCAGAGCAGAATTGTGCGTTTTAATTGATTTAATTCTCGATATACTTCTTGTTTGACCCACTGACCGATCGCATCCATAGGTGTAAACATTTGACCGACAGGCCAGCTAACATCTTGACCTAAGGGCGTTTGATGGTTTCCAGTCAGTGTCTGAACTGTAATCATGTCGGGAAATCTCTGTTTTAGCAGATTAGTTAACAGCAGGGTTTGGTCGATGTTGTCGCCGTTAAATTTGACTAAAAGATTGCGCCGGATTTGATAGCTTTCTTGCACGAGGCGATTTGTGTCTTGCGGGGAAGGGGTAAACTCTACCTTAAAGACGGGGGAAATTTGCTCGACGATCGGAATCGCTTCGGAGGCGGCATAATTGTTGAAAGAAATCAGAATATTGCCTGCTCTTTCTATGTCAAACACTGAACCGATCAGCAAGTGGAGTTTGCATCCCATGCTGTGTCCCATGCCGTAAACTGGGAGGTACGAAGATTTGAGCAATTTCGTAGCGCGCAGCCTATCGAGAGCATTTTCAAATTTGTTGAGGACATCACGGGCGATCGCAATGTGATCCAAAGTATTCACAAACGGCGTTGCTACCACCACATATCCTTGATTCCCCAAAGCCTCTAACAGCCAGCGATAGGTGAGTTGCGGTGCAGTCGCCACAAACGCACCGCCGAGAAAATGTACGATCGCGATCGGTTTAGAAGGAATTAATACCCAGTTCCCTGAAATTTCTTGCCAGTCCATAAATTAAATCAAGTTCTAAGTAAAAAGGCGATCGTCCTCTTTCCGCTATTAAGTATAAAACAGCGAGCAGAATTTTTGATATAATTTTGCTTGTAGTTTCTGCCCAAAAAAGATGTGAGCTAGGGATTTTTTATCAAAAAAACTTAGCTTTTAACTTGTACGTTATTTAGTGTAACTGTTTTGTCAGCAAATAGCACAGCGGGTTGACCCTGCTTTTTCCGGCTGTACGGGATTGAAGGCGGCGACTGCATGAAGGAGTGGCCGCGAACATTCGATCGCAAATTTTAATAATTTTGATTTGGCGTGCGATCGGATCGGATCGCATCAAAAAAAATAAAATTCTTTTGTAGTGAGGAATCTCAGTCTCGCTCCAAGTCAGAGCACTCAACTCCTCACTACAAACAGCGGCGCTCGACTGCGATACGGCCCGATTGACATCACCTAAATTCTCACGTACAACCTGGATGCAAATACAAGATTTTTTACGAAAATCCTCGGATTTGCGACTGTCGCTGGGGGTTTAATTCAGTCGAATGATGCAGGGATTCTGTGGGTTGATGACTCAATTTTTCTTGAGACTTCATCCATTTCCACTTGTTGAGAGTAGCAACGGGGTTGAGCACTGTGGTAGCGATGCCGTAAATCAGAGTCGGCACCACCTCCCTATTTAACAAACTTTGTCCTACCTTTCTCATGTAGTGGAGTGCCAAAACTTCTCGGAATTTGTTAAGCCGTTTCAGCAGTGGCAAATTCTTAAAGCATATTTGTTCGTACTCAGCCAGCGAGAACTCTTTTTCTCCCCGCAAGCGCCGCCGTTGGTTTTCCTTGACACAATCACCAGCTATCCGCTTTTTAAGCCAGTGCTTGTCTGTAAGAGAGTTGCCTCTAATTCGATAATTCCCTAAAGGTTCTTTGGCTGCTAGCAAGCCGTGCTTTTGAGCAATTTTGGTAAATAATTCTGTATCTTCTCCCACCTGCCAATCTTCTGCAAATCCGCCTTCTTCGAGGAGAATAGAGCGATCGACTACAACCGACGACGGGAACACCCAAGGACTTTCTCCTGTCTCCTTAATCTCCTGCATTTGAGCTTGAGTTGTCGGATAGGTGGGAACATAACTTAACTTATTGCCGCGCTTGTCTAAATACCGCAAAGCATGGGCCACAGCTTTGACTTCAGGATTGTCTGCGAGCATCCTCAAACAAACTTCTAGTTTGTTCGGTTCCCAGGTATCATCGCTGTCAAGAAACGCCACGTACTCGCCTGTCGCCCGAGATATCATTAAATTTCTGGATTTAGAAACCCCGTAAGTCTGGGGATTGTGGAAGTATTGAATTCGGGAGTCTTGCTGGGCAAGTTTACCACCAATTTTGCCAGTATCGTCAGTAGAGCAGTCATCAACAATTAAAATTTCTAGATGCTTGTGGGTACCATTGATTACGGAGGCAACTGCCTCGGCCAGAGTGTCCGCTGCATTCAATGCAGGAATTATTACACTGACTTTTTCGTTGTTCATAACTTCAATTATTTGTGGTTTGGTAGTTGTTTGCCGAAGTATAGTCTTCGCCACATATGACCCCTGAATTTGAATACTGCGATGAAATCCCTGTTCAGTGCAAACTGGAGAATTGAAGATGTTGCAGCACAGCCACTGGTAAGGTACGATTTCCGATTGTTTTGAAGACGAAATCGGGGAAAATTCCAGTTTTTTTTGCCGTTGGTTGTTGTTGTGTCCGATCGACCTCAATTAGCCCTGCCTGCCTAGCGGTGTAGGGTAAGCTGTGGTTACTTAGAGTTTAGAAGCAGACACTGTGACTTCTTCACGTGCAAATACCTGTATTCCCGAAAATTACCTACGTACTGCCAATATAACAGGCTTGCCACTTCAGTGGGATCTACCAGAAGGGGGGACACCAGTCACCAGATGGTCGCGGGCAATTTTTCGGACACCAGAGGTGTCGGAAATTAAACTTACCCTGTTCGCTTTTAGGGTTGAAGATTTTCGAGTGGTGATGATTTGCGGGATCGGGGTTTGCAGCTTTTGTGCAGTTGCTTTATTTTGGGAAAATCTGTCGATCGATTTTTAGCCAAACAAACAGGGTAAATTTTCTTTGACCGATCGACTAAAAACTCTCATAACTCTGATAAAACCGCTATGCTAGGTTTGTCATGTGTTGCAGTTCAACCGCCATCCGCTCACAAGTAGAGTTAGTTTTTTCGATTTTCGATCGACTAATTTTTTTTGCATTTATCAGCCTGGTTGAGATAATAAGTAGTCGCTCAATAAAGATACTTTTTCAAACTTGTTTGATAATTTAGTTGCCATAAATTGTTCCTGATTTCTCTGTTCCTCTAGCACCCCGAGCTCCTGCCTTGCAACATTCAACCGTCATGCTGCCAGCGATGGCTGCCGATCGGTCTGGGCGAAGACACCCATCAAATTATACTGTACACCTCCTGAAATTACAAGTAAAAAATGTTACCCAACCTATATAGCAAACTGCGAATTTATACTTGTTTTATAACAACAGCGGTACTGTTTGGCTGTCAGCAGCAGCTACAGCCAAACTTACGGCACTCCCAGCAGGGCAGCAAACAAGGGATGGCCGTTTCGGCTCACCCTCTGGCGAGCGCTGCGGGGCTGAAGGTGCTGCAACAAGGAGGTAATGCCGTGGATGCGGCGGCGGCGGCAGCATTGGCGATTTCGGTAGTAGAGCCTTTTTCGGCAGGTATCGGCGGCGGGGGTTTTTTGCTGCTGCGACGGGCAGAAACCGGGACAGTGCAAGCGCTCGATTTCCGGGAACGAGCTCCGAAACGGGCGGCGCGGGATATGTATATGGACAAGCAAGGCAAGGTACGCCCGAGGGCAAGTCTGGACGGGCATTTGGCCGCAGGTATTCCGGGGACTGTGGCGGGACTTTATGTGGTGCAGCGCGAGTACGGTAAGTTGCCTTGGGCGGCGGTGGTAGCTGAGGCGATCGACCTGGCCCAAAATGGCTTTCCGGTGAGTTCGCGGTTTACCGAGGCCGTCGCACGGCGGGCGAATGTTATCAACAAGAACCCGGCGGCGCGGGAAGTTTTTACTAGGGGTGGCGTTTTATACAAACCGGGGGAGAAGTTGGTGCAGCGGGATTTGGCGCGGACTTTGCGGCAGATTGCCAAAAATCCCCAAAGTTTTTATCGTGGGGACATTGCGCGGGCGATCGCCTCCGATATGGCAAAAAACGGCGGGATCATGACTCTCGAAGACCTAAAAAACTATACGCCAATTTGGCGAAATCCAGTTTGTGGCAAGTTTCGCGCTTACGAAATTTGTGCGATGTCGCCTCCTTCTTCCGGCGGCGTTCATTTGTTGCAAATCCTGAATATTATCGGCGATACCGATCTCAAGAGGTTGGGAAGGAAAAGTCCAGATACGCTGCACTTGTTGGCGGAATCAATGAGGATTGCTTATGCTGACAGGGCCGAGTTTTTGGGCGACCCGGGTTTTGTGAGGGTACCGGTTAAAGCTTTGATTAGCAAGAATTATGGCAAATTGCGCCGATCGCAAATCGAAATTTCAAAAGCCAAACCTTCGAGCGAGGTAAAAGCTGTTGATGCTAAAACTTTGAGCGGCTTTGCGTACGAGTCGCCGGAAACTACGCACCTGACGGTAGTTGACAAAGATCGCAATGTTGTTAGTTTGACGTTTACGGTGAATGGCCGTTTTGGGGCTGGGGCGGTGGCGGCGGGTACGGGAATTTTGCTCAACAATGAGATGGACGATTTTGCTGCTGCGCCGGGAGTGCCGAATTTGTCTGGTTTGGTGGGCGGTGATGCAAATTCGATCGCCCCGGGGAAAACTCCTTTATCCAGCATGACGCCGGTGATTGTCACAGAAAATGGCAAATTTCGCCTCGCTGCGGGGGCTCCCGGAGGTAGTACGATTATTACCACGGTGTTGCAAATTGTCCTCAATGTGTTGGTGCACGACATGAATGTCGGCGATGCGGTGTCTGCGCCTCGGGTGCACCATCAGTGGCAGCCCGATCGCCTGATGGTGGAAAGCGGAGGTTTTGATGCTGCAACGCTTGCTCAATTGCGCAAGCGCGGACACCAAATTACCGAACGATCCGGCTGGGGAAATGCCAATGCGATCGTCCAGACTGATAAAGGTTGGTTGGAAGGGGCTGCCGATCCGCGTGGCGAAGGAGAAGTAAGGGGGTTTTAGTTATTAGTCATCTGTCATTAGTTATAGTTTCAGAAGAACTGCAATTGTTGTCCGGGCAGATGCACAATTATTTTGACTGCGTTACCAGCACCCTCTTCATTCAGTTGACTGTTGGCTGTTGACTGTTGACTGTTGACTGTTGACTGTTGAGGGCTACCTCTACCTGGAAGTCCGAGGATTGGAATAATGAATCGTCTTTTTTAATCTCTCCCTACAAGGGTGCAGGCTTTAAATTAATTATTTCTGGTAAATCTGCCCTCGCTCCATCTGAATAATCGATCGACTCCAGCAGACATCTGATTTTGACTAAAATCTGATGCCGTGCGAGGTTAACCGTATAAAGACCCGGTTTCATTGGTATCCATTGTGCAACTCATCAAACCATTAGTCTCCGCATATTTTGGCATATGTATTTTTGCGATGAGGTTTATTGACTCACTAACTGCCAAGAAATACCTAACCAAATTAATCAGATATACCGTAAATATACGTATATATAAATTGATTGTAAAGTCCCTAGACATTACTACTTATATAATGTGATAATAAATTTAACAACTAAATCAACTTGTGTTTTTAACTAAAAATTTATGATAAAAACTCACGAAATAGCTGGCTTAACGGGTGCCTTAACAGGTCTTATCAGTTTTTTGGCTGCCCCAGCCATGGCATTTTCGGTAGGGGCAACTCATAACATTGAAACATTAAAAAATAATTTATTGGGAACTAATACAGCAGGATTGAGCAATTTTTCTGTTTCAATTACGGGGAATGAAGCTGCTTTTGGTACTTTCACTAATGACCCTTTCGGTTTAAAATCTGGTGTGGTTCTCAGCACCGGCAAAGTAGCTGACATACCCGGAAAGAATCGAAAAGATAACGTCATGACCAACGGCAGCGATTTAAACACAGACTTTGGGCCTAAGGGTGAAGAGGGAGATTTGACTCAGCTCAACCTGAGCTTTTTTGCTAATTGCACAGTAGAAAAGTTGTTGTTTCAATATGTATTTGCTTCTGAGGAGTTTCCGGAGTTTGGCAGTTCAGAATATAATGACCAATTTGAACTGCTGCTGAACGGCACTAATTTAGCAAAATTGAGCGACGGTAAAACAGTTACCATTAGTCATCTGGTTCCGGTAGCAAATAATCGCTCTCAAGATCACTCTGACTATATTGACAACCCACGTTTGACAGGTGTGGCGGCTAAAATCATTAAGCTAGACGGCTTTACTAAGGTTTTAGGTTTTGAGGGGTTGCTCAAGCAAAATCAAACAAATGTTCTCAGCATCCGCATTAGAGATGTGGGCGACGGTAATTTAGATTCTGCTGTATTTATTAAAGGCGGTTCTTTCGGGACGGTTAAAGCTGAGGCGGTTCCCGAACCGATGACTGTGGGGGGTTTGATGGCGGGAGGCGCGATGCTGGCTGCGGGGCGAAAGTTGCGCCGCCGGAAGTAATTAATAACGGAAGTCAGTGGTCATTAGTCATTAGTCAGTGGTCATTAGACTTGAATTGCATAAGTCTTCTTTTCGATACAGAAACCGCAGATGTCAGA
>NZ_JAUBOJ010000301.1:0-9797 GCF_036700185.1 Microcoleus sp. BM001215392
GGGGGACTTTAAGTACCTCCGGCCCCCCCCTTCTTAAGGGGGGCTAGGGGGGATCTGGGCCATACATTTAACAACAGTCTCTGACTACGTTTGACGTTAATTTGGCACCAATCTGCGCGTGCGGTGTGCACCCTTCTCCTTTTGTAGTTTCTAGAAGCAAAACTCGAAGATTTTACTCTTCGCCTACGACTTCCACGTCGATAACGCTCGTGGCTGCTTCTGCTGAATCTTCGGCGTCTGATACTTCTGCTGCTTCATCTGCTGCGGGAGTCAGAGAACCTTCAGGGACGAGTTCGATTGTCCCTTTTTCTTCCAACCATTTCAGGGTTTTTTGTTTGAGCAAGTCTTCTGCTACAAATTCCCGCAATCTTTCAGGGTCAAAATCTCCTTTGGGAAATTGCTTTCTGACTTTTGCTACTTCTGCTGTTACTTCTGCGTCATCCACAGACAAAGATTCCAGCTTTGCTACTTCTGCCAGAGCTAGAGTCTGCTTTAGGCGCTCTACTGCTTCGGGGCGCGAGCGTTCTCGCATCGGTGCAATATTTTCTTCGGTAAACAGTTGGTTGATATCTATGCCATAATTTTTCAACTGCATGGCTTGTTGGTTGAGCAAGTAATCGATTTCGCGATCGAGCATTGTTTCGGGAATTTCTACATCTATTAGCTGCACCAGTGCGGCTGATATAGCTTTTTCCTTGTTAGCCGATATCTTGTTTTCTTGCTCAGATTTAAACCTAGTTTCTAGGGATTCGCGCAGTTCTGCCAAAGTTTCAAACTCGCTAACTTCTTGGGCGAAGTCGTCGTCTAACTCCGGCAATTCTTTTTCCTTAAGTTCTTTGAGCGTAATCGTAAAAACTGCTGGTTTTCCCGCCAATTCTTCACTGCTATACTCATCGGGGAACTGCACTGAAACTTCTCTGGTTTCTCCCGGATTCATCCCGATCATGCCTTGGATAAAGCCCGGTACAAACTGATTTTCCGAGAGTTCTACTTGAAAGTCTTCGGCATCGCCGCCGGGAATTTGTGCGGGAGTTTCGCCTTCGGCTGCTTCGGCAAACTTACCTGCAAAATCAACTAAAGCTACGTCTCCCAACTGAGCCGCCCGGCCTTCTACGGGGATTAAAGTAGCTTTGTCCGATCGATATTTTGCCAGTACCTCATCCACCTGAGCTTCGTCATACTTAGCTTCTTCTGCTTGAAGCTGCAAGCCGCTATACTGACCCATTTTAACTTCTGGTTGTACGTCAACCTTAGCCGAAAAAGTTAGAGGCTGTTCTGGATCGAACTTGTTTAGCAATTCTTCAAACTCGCTGCGCAGTTCAAAACTGCCAATTGCCTGAATTTTTTCTTGTTCGAGAGCTTTTTGCAGTGAGTCGTTGATCAAATTTTCCAAAGCCGTCGCCTTCAAGCGAGTCTGGCCTAGGCGTTGCAGCAAAACTTGGCGGGGAACTTTGCCTTTGCGGAACCCAGGAATATTGACTTCGCGAGCGAATTGTTTAATTACCTGCTCGTAGGCTTGTTTTGACTTTTCTGACGGAACTTCGATTTCCAAACCAATTTGGCTAGCTGGAAGTTTTTCCTGGGTTACTTTCATCGGCTTTTGTGATATTTAACAATAATCTCATAAAATACATACAAATCTGACTTTGCCTGCATTTTAAGTTTGTACGTTTTGAATTGTAGCGCCACAACTACCAGCATCTCTACCGGATGAGACTGCAAGTCTTTTCCGGCTACTTTTTTCGCTCTTGCCAAATAGTTTTGGTTTGAGGATACTAAGTCTTGTTGCTAGGAATGTGAAGGGTAAGTCCACTAATTGCCGATGCACCATAGCATATATCGCCCTGTGATGTCAATGCTACAGGCGGTAAATTACATTCAATGGATACGCGTGCTGGCAAACCGCCTCGGTTTGGGCGCAAGACATCCAATAGCTGCAAGCTTGGCTAACGGCGAAAGATGCTAAACTAGAATTCAGTTAGTACGATCGCCCGCTCCGGTTAACTACACCGGGCATTCCTGTATTGCTGCCGAGATCGCATAACACTAATTAAGTTTAATATTGAGTATTGCGGTATTTAAATTTTTGATTTCGATCGTTTAGACTCTAATTTGCGGAGGAAACTAATTTGTCTCAGTCCTATCGAGTTGCGATTTTAGGAGCGACCGGCGCAGTCGGTGCGGAGTTAATGGAGCTGTTGCACAGCCGGAGTTTTCCCATCTCAGACTTGAAGCTGCTGGCTTCGGAGCGTTCAGCCGGCAAAACTTTGCCTTTTGGGGGCGAGATGCTGCCGGTAGAAGCAGTTGGAGCGCGATCGTTCGATAATGTAGATTTAGTCCTTGCCTCCGCCGGCGGTTCTACTTCTAAACTCTGGGCTCCTAAAGCAGTGGCCGCCGGTGCGGTGGTAATCGACAATTCCAGCGCTTTCCGCATGGATGCGACTGTGCCGCTAGTGGTGCCTGAAGTCAATCCTCAAGCGGCGGCAACTCACCGAGGTATCATTGCTAATCCTAACTGCACGACAATTTTGATGGCTGTTGCTGTTTGGCCGCTGCACAAAGTTCGCCCGCTCGAGCGCATAGTTGTAGCTACTTACCAGTCTGCCAGCGGCGCAGGCGCCAGGGCAATGGAGGAAATGAAAGATCAAGCTAGAGCAATTTTGGCAGGGGAAACTCCCAAAACAGATATCTTTCCCTACCCCTTAGCATTTAACTTGTTTCTGCACAACACGCCGATTAACGATTTGGGGTATTGTGAGGAAGAGATGAAAATGGTAAACGAAACTCGGAAGATTTTTGGTAATGACCAGATGAGAATTTCTGCAACTTGCGTGCGGGTTCCCGTACTGCGCGCCCATTCCGAGGCGATTAACCTAGAGTTTGCAGAGCCTTTTAGCCCGATCGAAGCCAAGGAAATTTTAAAGCAGGCGATCGGAGTTAAGCTAGTAGAAGACTGGCAAGCTAATTATTTCCCGATGCCAGCCGAAGCCAGCGGTAAGGATGATGTGCTAGTAGGCAGGATTCGCCAAGATATTTCTCACCCCTGCGGGTTGGAGATGTGGCTGAGCGGCGATCAAATTCGCAAAGGGGCAGCTTTAAATGCGGTGCAAATAGCCGAGTTGCTCGCCGATAAAGATTTGCTGCGAGTCCCAGCAGCGGCTGCTTCTATTTAGGGGTGACTCTACCCAAAAAAACGGATACAATTCCCCTAAGCCAGGAGTGGAGCTCCCAAAATTTTAGACTAAGAGTTCAAAGTCCCAGATGGCATCTGTGGAGTAAATCTAAAATCTAAAATTCTGCAATCTAAAATAGACTGAAGCTGCCAATTCTGTAAGGGAAATCAAGATTTTAGATAAACCTTTCATCTGAAATCAAAAATTTAAAATCAAAAATCAACAGTCTAAAATCGGAGAAAGTGTGGTAAAGTTTGGACGGGTTCTGACTGCAATGATTACGCCGTTTAAGGAAGACGGCAGCGTTAACTATGCGGTAGCAGAACAATTGGCAGTTCATTTAGCCGATCGCGGTACTGATGCCTTGGTAGTGTGCGGAACTACGGGCGAGTCTCCCACTATGAGCTGGGATGAAGAATACCAATTATTTCAGGTGGTGCAAAAGGCAGTAGCAGGTAAGGCTTTGGTCATAGCAGGAGCCGGATCGAATTCTACCTCAGAAGCAATCGCAGCTACGCAAAAAGCAGCCAAACTCGGCTTAGATGGCTGTTTGCAAGTGGTTCCTTATTACAACAAGCCGCCACAAGAAGGTTTGTACAATCATTTTCGGGCGATCGCGCAATCTGCTCCAGAATTGCCTATAATGTTATATAACATCCCCGGTCGCACAGGCCAAAATATGTTGCCGGAGACAGTAGCTCGATTGGCAGAAATCCCCAACATTGTGGCAGTCAAAGAAGCAAGTGGCAACCTAGATCAAGCAAGTCAAATTCGGTGCTTGACATCACCGGAATTTGCGATCTATTCTGGAGATGATTCCCTAACTTTGCCAATGTTGGCGGTAGGAGGATCTGGTGTAGTTAGCGTAGCCAGCCATCTGGTAGGAGAGCAACTGCAACAGATGATTAAAGCTTTCGAGACTGGTCAAGTTCAAGTCGCTACCCAGATTCACTTGCAACTTTTTGACCTGTTTAAAGCTCTTTTTCTCACCACAAATCCCATTCCCGTTAAGGCAGCTCTTAAACTTCAAGGCTGGGATGTAGGTTCTACCCGTCCGCCCCTGTGCGCTCCGCCCGTTGAGGTAACTCAAAAGTTAAAGGACGTACTGAGTCAGCTAGCCACAGTATCTGGTAGCTAAAGAGGCGAGAACGAGTTTTCAGACAACTGAATATTGGTTGTTATTAGTCCTGCGGTCATTAATCATCACTCATCAGTCATTAACTGTTAGTAATTAGCTAATGGCGATCGATCGAAGACTGAAGATTAAGGACTGAAGGCAAAAGACAACTGACTGTACGGGTATAGTAAAACCCGCCGGGAGTTTTCCATAAATATTTGGAAAATAATCACAAACGAAAGACGAAAGACGAAAGACGACCGACGAAAGACAACAGACTAATAACAAAAATAACTAACAAAGGATACGCATGATCAAAAATACAACTGCATCAGCTCTAAAAGTTATTCCCCTCGGCGGGCTGCACGAAATCGGTAAAAACACTTGTGTGTTCGAGTACGGCGACGAAATAATTCTTTTAGATGCAGGTTTGGCTTTCCCTACAGATGGAATGCACGGTGTAAATATTGTCCTTCCAGACATGACTTACCTGCGGGAAAACAGCCACAAAATTAAAGGTATGATCGTAACTCACGGTCACGAAGATCACATCGGTGGCATCCCCTATCACCTCAAAGAATTTGAAATTCCAGTGATCTACGGCCCGCGTTTGGCGATGGCTTTGCTCGCCGGAAAATTGGAAGAAGCCGGAGTATCTCACCGCACCGAATTGAGAACAGTTCGCCCCCGGGATACGGTAAGAATTGGCAAAAATTTCTTAGTCGAATACATTCGCAACACTCACTCGATGGCTGACAGTTTCACGGTAGCAATTCACACTCCTGTGGGAATTGTGATTCACACCGGAGACTTTAAAATTGACCATACTCCTGTAGACGGCGAGCATTTTGATTTGCAAAAGCTGGCGGAGTACGGCGAGAGAGGCGTGCTGTGTTTGATCAGCGATTCTACTAACTCGGAAGTTCCAGGTTTTACCGCTTCGGAACGTTCTGTCGCTCCCAATTTAGACAGAATTATCGCCCAAGCAACGGGACGGGTGATGGTGACGACTTTTGCTTCGTCGGTACACCGATTGCAAATTATTTTAGAATTGGCTAAGAAAAACAATCGGTATGTCGGAGTGGTTGGCCGCTCGATGCTGAACGTCATTGCTCACTGTCGCAATCTCGGCTACATCAAATGCGAAGATAGTCTGTTCAAACCTCTCAAAGAAATCCGCAACTTACCTGAAGACAAGGTTTTGATTTTGACTACGGGTTCCCAAGGCGAACCGATGGCGGCGATGACTCGGATTGCTAACGGCGAACATCACGAATTGAAAATCAGAACAGGCGATACAGTCATTTTCTCTGCAAATCCGATTCCTGGAAATACGATCGCAGTGGTAAACACGATCGACAAACTAATGATGCTGGGAGCAAACGTGGTTTACGGGCGCGACAAAGGCATTCACGTTTCCGGGCACGGCTGTCAGGAAGACCAAAAGTTAATGATTAACATGACTCGTCCCAAGTTCTTCTTACCCGTACACGGGGAACACCGGATGCTGGTTCAGCACTCCAAGACGGCTCAAAGCATGGGCATTCCCGCTAGCAATATGGTGATCATTGACAACGGCGATGTCGTAGAATTAACTGAAAATTCGATGCGACTTGGTACTAAAGTACCTTGTGGAATTGAATTAGTAGACTCTTCTCGATCGGGCGTAGTGAAGGCGAACGTCCTCAAAGAACGCCAACAGTTAGCTGGAGACGGCGCGGTGACAGTAGCTGCGGCGTTAAATGCAGAAGGCAAATTGGTTGCTACGCCGCAAATACACTTGAAAGGTGTAGTCACATCAGCCGATCGCGAACTGTTACAACAATCGATCGCTCAAACAATTGACACTATTTTAAGCGATCGTTGGTCAGAGTTTGTCAGACCTTCTGCAACTTCGGAATCAGGAGTTGATGTGGACTGGGTAGGAGTACAAACCCAAATAGAACGCGCAATTAGCCGCGTGCTGCGCCGGGAACTTCAAAGCAACCCCATGCTAGTATTCCTGATGCAAATTCCCGAAGGAGCATCATTTGTGAAATGGGAAACACCAGCAGTGACTCCGGGTTCCCTAGAAGCACCTAAGCTATTAGGCGGTCAATCATCCACACCGGCGCCAACACCAGCCCCTGTTCCTGCTAATGCAGTAACCGGTCGTCGTCGCCCCCGGACAGCAGCAAAAGTCGCTTCCGTCGTTTCTTAGAATCAACAATCCCTGCTCAAGTCAGGGATTTATTTATCAACCGTAGACGAACGGAAATAAACGCAGATAGTAATTAATTCTATCTGCGTTTATCTGCGTTTATCTGCGTTCATCTGCGGTGACAAAAATAATCAGTAACTATTCTGTAAGGTGCGTCGCCTTAAGATTGTTGATTGAGTAACCGAAATTGATATAAGAGTTCGTCGTCGCCCCCGGACAGCAGCAATGGCGGCTTCCTAGCATTATGATGACAGCTAAAACCACAGCTTTTATTCTGTTGTAATTTTAGGGATAGCGAGCATCTCAGTTTTGGATTAGTAGTGCTGTCCCCGCTCGCGTATTGTATAATCAAGCGAAGCGACCGGAGACAATAGGACTAACAGAAAAAATGGTTTTTGCAAAAATTGAGATCCTCCCTCGCTTTAGCTGTCTAATCGGCTCGTCCAGGCTTAAAAAGTAGCTTTCGCTCGTCTGCTTAAAGGCTATTAAGTAAGTCGGTGTAAATAATTCAAGGTTTGTAGGTATCGGCTCCATTCCTGTAAAAAAGGGTTCCATCCCTCACTACGAACAAATCGAGCGTAATTGTCAAATTACTTAACATACTTTGTTTGATGAGCGCCTACTTACTTAATTATCAACTATCAATAAATGTAGATGAAAATTAGTTCTGAATTCGTTGGATTGCGATCGCAGCTTTACACGGAAGCTCTGGCAGAATATCCTGATGCAAGAGAAGATGACCTTCAATTCATGCGTCGGTATCTCAACCCGCAACCAGGAGAAAATATCTTGGGATTTTCCGAAGGAAACGGATACTTTTGCAAAGAAATTGCTGAAGCTGTTGGTACCAGTGGCAGCTATTTGCTTACCGATCCTTCACAAGATCAACTTGACAGTTTGTTAAAAAATGTGCTTCCCGTTCAAGTCAAAGTACAGAAATCGGGGGCTGAAACCCTAGAAGTTTCTCCAAATTTTTATGATAAAATATGGAGTTTTGGCGGTTTCCACCATTGTCCCAATCAAACAGAAGCCTTTAAAAGAATTTATAAGGCATTAAAACCAAAGGGAAAATTGGTGATTGGGGATGTTTTTCAAGAAAGCTCCCTAGCAAAACATTTTGATAAACACGTGGCTAGGTACTGCCTGACTGGACACGAAGTTAAGTTCATGTCGGACGAGTTTGCCAGAACTCTTTGTTATTTGGGAGGATTCCTAGATGAGAATGTCGAGATCGTGGATCTCCCGCAAAAATGGCGCTTTAAAATAGAATATGATGTTGGAGCATTCATCTACAAGTTTCATGCAATGACAGAGTTGTCTGGTACTGAGCCAGAGAAAATTCAGAAAGTCCTTGAGGGCTGCAAAGAAATTCTAGGAATTGAATATAAAGAGGAGATGTATGAGTTGAATTGGCCAATGAAGGCTATAATTGCTACAAAATAGCTACAAATTAGATAAAGTATTTTTTCATCTGGATTAGAGATTTGTCATTGCACAGTCAACAAAGCAATTGTCAAAAACGGCGATCGCTTTGTTGACTTTTAAATAATATCTAATTGGTATTTAGCCGCCAGCAACTGCTGGAACAATGCTAACTTCATCACCATCTTGCAGGACTGTTCCTGTCCCATCTAAAAAGCGGATGTCTTCGCTGTTGACGTAGAAGTTGAGAAATCTGCGGGGTTCTCCTTTTTCGTCACACAGACTTTTTTTGATGCCGGGACAATTTGTTTCCAGGGATTCAATCATTTCTGAAATATTACCGCCGCCGCATTCGATGGTGGCCTGATTGTTGGTGAATTTTTGCAGCGGAGTGGGAATTAAAACTTTAACAGTCATGGTTAGTTGTCAGTGGTTAGTTGTTAGTTGTTAGTTGTTGGTTGTTAGTTGTTGGTTGTTGGTTGTTAGTTGTTAGTTGTTAGTTGTTAGTTGTTGATCCCAATAACCAATAACCACTAACCACTAACCAATAACCAATAACAAACAACCAATCACAAATGACTATTAAACAGAAGCTGGTTGCCATTCTAAGCGTTCGAGGGTGCGGGCGCGTTCGAGGGCGCGCTCGAAAGCTTCCAGTTTTGGTTCGAGGGTGATGGGTTCGCCGATGTAGCCTTGGACTGCTTCCTGAGTCTTCAAGCCGTTGCCGGTGATGTAGGCGACGGTAGTTTCGTCGGGATTTATTTTACCTGCTTCTACGAGTTTCTTCAAGACGGCGATCGTCGTACCGCCTGCGGTTTCTGTGAAGATGCCTTCGGTTTCTGCCAGCAGTTTCATGCCTTCGATGATTTCGGTGTCGCTGACTGATTCGATGTTTCCGTTGGTTTTGCGGGCGATTTCTAAGGCGTACATACCGTCGGCTGGATTGCCGATCGCGATCGATTTAGCAATTGTATTCGGTTTGACTGGTGTTACGAAGTCGCGACCTTCGCGGTATGCTTGGGCGATGGGCGAACAACCGTCAGCTTGAGCGCCGCTGAATCGAACTTTCTTCTCATCCACTAAACCGACTTCGACGAATTCTTGAAAGCCTTTGTAGATTTTCGTGAACAACGAGCCAGAGGCAAGCGGGGCGACGATATGATCGGGCAATTGCCAGCCTAGCTGTTCGGCAACTTCGTAGCCGAGAGTTTTGGAGCCTTCGGAGTAGTACGGACGCAAATTGATATTGACAAATCCCCAACCATGTGTATTAGCGACTTCGCAGCAGAGACGGTTAACTTGGTCGTAGTTACCGTGAACTGACATGACTGTTGGATTGTAAATCAGAGTGCCGAGGACTTTGCCAGCTTCTAAGTCTGAAGGGATGAAGACTACGCAGTCGAGACCGGCGTGGGCTGCGATCGCAGCCGTGGAGTTTGCTAAGTTGCCAGTGCTGGCACAGGATACTGTGGTGAAACCCAATTCTCTAGCTCGGCTGAGGGCGACTGACACCACTCTGTCCTTAAAGCTAAGAGTGGGCATATTCACAGCATCGTTTTTAATATAAAGATTTTTGAGACCGAGGCGGCGCGCCAAGCGGTGCGATTTTACTAAAGGAGTCATCCCCGTGCCGACATCGATGACGTTATCTGTAGCGACTGGTAAAAATTCGCGGTAGCGCCAGATTGAGTTGGGGCCTGCTTGGATGGTTTGGCGAGTGACGCGGCGGCGGATAGCTTCGTAGTCGTACTTGACTTCTAGGGGGCCAAAACAGCAATCGCAGACGTGCTTGGCTTGGAGTTCGTACTCTTCGCCACATTCTTTACACTTGAGGGCTGTGAAGGTTGCTGCTGTGGATTGTGTTCTGGTGGCCTGGGTCATAGCT
>NZ_JAUBOJ010000302.1:0-9754 GCF_036700185.1 Microcoleus sp. BM001215392
TGCAACGCCATCTGATAAAAGACGATCGCCCCATCCGGCCAACTGTGGCGCACCAAAGCATTCGCCAACTCAACATAAAGGTCAGCCTCATTCGGCGCAATCTCCAGCGCCTTGTGATAAAGTTGCACGTCATCGCGATTTTCCTGAATCGCCTTTTTATACAAACGCATCGCCTCCTGCAAATCCCACTGCGATCGCATTCTCAAAGCATCAGCTAACTTTTGCGAAATCCACGGCAAATCCGGCTGAATTTCGACTGCACAGCGGTAAGCGGCGATCGACTCATCCCACCGTTCCAGCTTCTCCAAAGCCGTCCCCATGTTGTAATAAGTCCAGGCAAAATCGCGATTCAACTGAGCCGCGCGCCGGTAAACCTCGATCGCCTCGTCCCACCTTTCCATTTCTAGCAGCACGTCGCCCAACTTGCTCTGCGACCAGAAGAAATTCGGATTGATTTCGTTAGCGCGCCGATACGCCACAACCGCCTCATCCCAGCGTTCCAAATTCACCAGCGCTTCGGCTAGATTGTTGTGCGCCCAAAAATGGTCGGGATTTAGTTCGATCGATTTTTGGTAAGCGGCAATCGCCTCATCCCAGCGTTCTAGTTTAATCAGCGCGTCGGCTAAATAGTTGTGCGACCAGCTAAAATCTGGATTTAATACTGTTGCTTTGGTGTAAGCTTCTACTGCTTCTTCCCACCGTTCCAGCTTCAGCAGCACATCTGCTAAATTGTTGTGAGACCAGCTAAAATCTGGATTTAATTCGATCGCCGAACGGTAAGCATTTACTGCTTCTTCCCAGCGCTCCAACTTAACCAGCGACTCAGCTAAATTGTTGTGCGACCAAGAAAGTTCGGGATTAGTTTTAATCGCATTGCTGTAAGCATTTACCGCTGCTTCCCACTGTTCTTGATTTTTGAGAAGTTCGCCCAATTCGTGATATGCTGCGCCAGCATTTGGGTTTAACTCAACCGCGCGCCGGTAACAGTCTATTCCCTGCTCGACCTTACCTTGCTCGAGCAAAGTTTTGGCTAAATTCTCGTATTCTTCAGCGGTTCCCGACTTCGGGTCGATCGCAAATGCTCGATACCAGGCTTGGGCCGCCGCCTCATGCTTGCCTAACTGCGTCAAAAGTTTCGCAAAATTTCGGAAAGCGCCCGCAAAATCTGGTTTTAGGGCGATCGCCTTTTCGTAAGCAGAAACCGCTTGCTGCCACTGTTCCTGCTGCGCGCAAATGCTGCCGTAATTAGCGTAGGCTTCCGCAAAATTCGGGTTAATTTCTATTGCTTTGACATAGCAAGTTTTAGCTTCATCTATTTGACCAACCGCTTGTAAGGCGTTGCCCAACATTTTGTAAAGTGGGGCTTCCGGCTTAATTTGTAGAGCTTTCTTGCAAGCAGAAATTGCCTGTTCCAATTTTCCCTGAGCAAAATAGCCTTCTGCGAGTATTTTGTAGGCTTCTGGATCTTCGGTACTAATTCCAGTATTAACAGATGGCTGAACTTGTTGTTTAATTTGTTGTTTAATTTGCTCAGGTATTTGTTGCAGTATTTCTTGCGGTATTTTTCGCAATATTTCTTGCGGTATTTGTTGTTGAACCTGTGTTTTTTGAACTTGTGGCGCTATTTGCGGCTGAACCGGCGGCGACTTAACAGCACCGTTTGTTCCGTTTGCACCTGCCAAAGTTTGCTGGCCCTCACTGCCATTTCTGGCATTAGCTGCGTTGAGTTCAATAGCTTTGCGATAATATGCTGTCGCCTCTTCTAATTTGCCTTGTTTTTTCAGGGCTTCGCCTAGATTTTGGTATGCTTGCGGCAGATTAGGATTTAATTTTATGGCGCGATCGTAACAGGCGATCGCCTCCGGCAGTTTTTCCTGCCGAAAAAAAGCATCACCCATACCTAAGTGTTCTGCCGGCGATGCTTTTTCCGGTTCCAAAGAGAATGCGCGATACCAGCATTCTTGAGCTTCTGCTCCTTTGCCAATTTGTCCGAATACTTTGGCTAAATTCCGGTAAACTCCGGCGAAATTCGGTTTAAGGGCGATCGCCTTTTGATAAAATTCGATCGCCTCCGACCATTTTTCCTGCTGAGCATATATGCTCCCCAAATTCGCATATACTTCCGCAAAATTCGGTTCTATTTCAATAGCTTTAGCGTACCAGTGCCGCGCCTCTTCCATCCTGCCTTGAGCTTGCAGTGCGTTGCCCAAAGTCTTGTAAGCCGGTGCAAAATTGGGGTAAATCTTCAAAGCTTGCTCGCAGGAGGCGATCGCTTCTTCTAATTTCCCTTGGGATAAATATATTTCTCCCTGTTGGTTAAATTGAACCGCTGTTGATTCTGTATTGACTGTTGATGGCATAGGGGCGGCGGCTCCACAAGTAGCAAGTAAATTATATGATTCAAAATGTTTCACAATTATACAGCGGTTTGACACGAACAATTGCCGTCTTAGCCAAGCTGCCCTGAATGTGATCGAAAGGTTCAACAATACCAGAATACGATCGCCAGCGCCCAACTCCGGCAAAAAAGCGATCGGGCTGTGCGCCTCAGTTTTTCTCAGGCATTCTGATGCTTGCACCGCATATAATAGCAGTTCTCACCCCCATAAGCCATGCCTGATTCTGGGAAGCTGAGGATTTTCAAGGTTTGGTTTGTCAGCGATTTACCTGAGAAAGGCGATAGTGCCACAGACGCCGCTAAGAGTGGCAATAGTTCCTCGCACACGAAAATCCATGGCACTCAGGATGCCTGCACCACAAGACTTATTACAGAAATATCTTACAATAATTAACAGTAAATGTTCTGTCAACTTTCGCTTAAATTGCGGTAATTTTGATGTTGTTAGAGCCACCACCTCAACTTGTCGGAGAACAGCGCCTCAGATTTCGCGACCTCGATTGGCCCGCCTTCAAGCAAATTCAAAGTTTGCTGGCGGAGCGCACCCGCGCCCGTTTTACCTACGATAACGGAGTATTAGAAATTACCAAGTCCCTCGAAGGACACGAACGCTCTGCTCGTTTGATTGAGCGCTTGATTCAAGTCCTGGTGGTTGAGATGGGGATGAAAATGAAGACGATGCGATCGGCTAGGCTCGATCGCGAAGACCTACTCAAGAGCGCCGAACCTGACCATGGGTATTACATCCATAATTATGCCTTAGTTGCCGATCGCCCGGTTAATTTGAAGGTCGATCCTGCCCCGGATTTAGTCGTGGAAGTGGATATTACCCATACGGATCTCAATAAAAATACACTCTATGCGAGTATGGGAGTGCCTGAGTTTTGGCGGTTTAACGGGCGCGCATGGCGGATTCTGCAATTAGTCGATGGGGCTTATGTCGAGTGCGATCGATCTCCGACTTTTCCCAACGTTGAAAAAACTGATTTATACCAGTTTTTAGAAGCGGCTTTCACTGATGAAGTTGCCGCAGAGATTGATTTTCGTCAATGGGTGCGACAGCAGATTCAAGGCTGAGCATAGAAAGTGCGATCGCCCAAAAACCATAACAACTTTTTTGCAAAAAACGATCGCCATTTTCCGAAAAAGCGATCGCCCTTTTGTTTGATAATTAGTTAACAACTATTTGCAATTACTAATCAAACTGCTGCTGCGGCTTCTTCTGCGTCTTCAGCTTCAGAACCTGCTTGAATTCCCAGCACAGTAACAACCACTTGACTTGGTTCGCCGAGAGCTACTACTCCGGGAGGCAAAACTAATTCGTGAATGTGAAGCGCATCCCCTACCTTTAAATTAGAAATATCTACTTCTATTGATTCAGGAATGCTGTCAGGTTTGCACTTAACTTCTAGTTGCGTCAGGACGGTATCCAAGATGCCGCCTTCTAACTTGACGCCGACAGATTCGCCTACAAAATGCAGCGACAGTTCAACTTCCAGGCTGTCTTGAGTTGCGACGGAGAAAAAGCTCAGGTGGTAAGGAAAACCTTTCCAAGGATGAACTTGAACTTCCCGCAGCAATGTTTTTCCGCTCCAAGAGAGTTCGGGAATGCTGAGGTCAATTAGAGCGTTGTTTACTACGCGCTTTTTGAGCAGAGTTTCAACTGTTTTGGCTTTGACGGTAAGGGAAATGGATTCAGAGCCTTTGTGCCCGTAAAGGACGGCGGGAATCAATCCTGAGCGGCGGAGGGCGTTAGGTTTGCTGCCTTCTGCCCGCTTTTGACATTCTACTGCGATTTCCATTTTATGACTTTCTGTTGATTGTTTTTACATTTTACCAGAATTGTGATATTGCGATCGAACTCAATTAAATTCGCTGGAGGTATTGATAGTTTTCATTTTCCACACACTTGAGCAATTCCAGAATTTTTCTCAAACGGTATGTTCCGGCTTGATATTCTTCTTTTGAAGGGGAATCACCCAGTTTAGTAAGAACTGCATCGCTTTCACTGATGATTGCTTCGCTGAAAATTTTCTTGAACTGCTGGCGAATATCTTGATTTAATTCAACTAAAGGCAGAATTACATTTTCTTCATCTAGGTAAATTTCGGTGTCGATTGATGCCCCGCCTATTTTGGAAAATTCTGATTTTGCTAACCACTCGTAAAGGGTTTCTTCTACATCTACCGTTTCCGATTCCGATCCATTTGTGGTATAGAAGCTGATATCTAGCATAAAAATTACTCCTCCAATTCAGACGGCATAAATGCACTTTCTGGAATATTCTCAGCCCAGGCTATCTCCGCATTGTCAAATAGTTTTTTAGCAGGTTCAGAGATTTTCTTAGTAGTTAAAACTCCTATAACACTATCTTTATTAATTATTTTTTTTGCTAATCCAGCATGGACATATCGAGTCTTGATTTCAATGTGTGGTTGCTTCATACTTTTCTCTTCTATCCATTGAATTTCCTTTGAATATCTTGGATTATTTGTTTGACCTTCGGAGCATCTTCTGGATTGATGATTAAAATATCACCATTTGGATCGTTTCTAATAGTTCTTTGTGAGTAAATATTTGCCCGTTCCAATTCTTGAATCACCCACCCAATGAGGTCTCTGTGAAGTTCTAACCTGGATATCTGCTGGTCTTCGTCAGTCATCCAGTTTTTATCGATCATTATTATAGCTCCTTACACTAAGTGCTGGCAATAGAGCGGTTCGGCTACAATTTTCATAGCAGTCTGAGGTTTTATGGCTCAAAATCTTAGGGTAGAGGAGCTACAGCCGTGCCGTCAGGAGACAACAAAGCGCGCTTCGGCCCGTGAATCGGGTCTTCGACAATAATAGTTTGGTCGCGGCTCGCTCCGAGAGATACAATGGCGATCGGCACTTCCATCAAATCTGCCAAAAACTTTAGATAATCCAAAGCTTGTGACGGCAAATCTTCCAAATTGCGGCACTCTTCCGTGGACTGTTTCCAACCGGGAAGGGTTTCATAAATCGGTTTACAGCGAGCAAATATCCGCGAACTTTTGGGGAAATCAATGCAGCGTTCGCCGTCAATTTCGTAAGCAACGCAAACTTTGATTTCTTCTAATTCATCCAAAACATCTAGTTTGGTAACAGCCAGACAGTCAAGCCCGTTGATGCGGACTGCGTAGCGGCCGATTACTGCGTCGAACCAGCCGCAGCGGCGTTTGCGGCCGGTTGTGGTGCCGAATTCTGCACCTCTCTCGCCCAAAACTGCGCCAATTCCATCGACCATTTCGGTAGGGAAAGGGCCTTCTCCGACGCGGGTTGTGTAGGCTTTTGCTACGCCAATGACGCGATCGATCGCTGTGGGGCCGACTCCGGTTCCCACACAAGCGCCACCAGCGATCGGATTGCTGGAAGTCACGTAAGGATACGTGCCGTGATCTAAGTCTAATAAAGTGCCTTGGGCGCCTTCAAACAGAATATTTTTCCGCTTATGAAGTCCCTCATAAATCTTTAGGGAACTGTCTACTACGTGGGGCCGCAAACGATCGGCATAAACTCGATATTCATCAATTACCTCTTGCGCATTTAGAGGCGGCAAATTATAGAGTTTTTCCAGAATGACATTTTTATGCTCGATCGTCCATTCCAGTTGTTCTTGCAAACCTTCCAAGTCCATTAAATCGAGCATCCGAATGCCGGTGCGTTCCGATTTGTCGGCGTAAGTCGGGCCGATACCGCGTCCCGTCGTCCCGATTTTATAATTTCCGCGCTGCTCTTCCGATGCTACATCGATTAATCGGTGATAGGGCATCGTGACGTGAGCAGTCTGCGAAATCATCAGCGAGGCCGTCGAAATATTCAGTTTTTCTAACTGATCTAATTCTGCAATTAAAACTTTAGGGTCGATTACCGTGCCGCAGCCGATGATACACTCTGTCTCAGGGTAGAGAATCCCGGACGGAATTAAGTGCAGCTTGAAAGTCTGACCGTTGACTACTACCGTGTGACCGGCGTTGACGCCCCCTTGGTAGCGGACAACGATATCTGCGGATTTGCTGAGCAAATCGGTAATTTTGCCTTTTCCTTCATCGCCCCACTGGGCGCCGATCACAACTACGTTAGCCAAGGGTTTCTCGCGTTCAGTTCAGGTTGACACAAACTCCGATTATGTACGAATGCGTCCCGAATGTCAAATATATTTTTGTTACAATTGAAAGACTTGAGGCTGTATTTCCCTCGCACAGCCACTTCCAGCACTGTGGGGAGACTTGGGAACGGAGAAGGGGAAAGGATTTGACGAGTTTTTATGGGAATCCAATGCGTAGCTTAAATGTGGAACAGTTTACCTGATGGAGGTTGTTAGCTAGTATTTGGGAAAACCAGGTTTCTGGCCGCTGATGCGTCTAGGACTAAATTACAAATTGTTCAATCCTTCAATTCCTTTAATTCCTTCAATCCTTTCAATCCTTTCAATCTAAAATCTAAAATCTAAAATCTAAAATCTAAAATCCCATGACATTACACGCTGAGTTGCACCGACATTTAGGCGGTTCTGTGGTTCCTCGGATTTTGTGGCGATATTTCGATCGCCATAATGCTGAAATGGTCGATCGCTTTCAACAATATTCCGCGTTTGAGGACTTTTACACTCGTCCGCGCAATACTCTCGACGAGTATTTGGAACTGCACACACTGGTAGAAAGCGTGCAAACTGTTGAGACTTTGCCTTATTTCATCTATCGGTTGATGCGGGGCGCTTACGTGTTTGAAAATTTGGCTTATTTGGAGTTGCGCTATACGCCTTATCTGCGGACTCCAGAACATTTGGAACAGTCAAAACGCATTGATTTGATGGCTGAAATTGTCCAAGTTGTCGGTAAAGCAAGTCAAATTAGTGATTGTCCGATTGTTACTAGCCAAATTTTGTGTATGCACTCGCGTTTACCCTATGAGGTGAATCGGGCGATCGTCGATTTGGCGGCACAAATGGGAGAATATGTTTGTGCGATCGATCTTGCGGGCGGAGATGCTGCTATTGGCGATCGCCTGGACGAATTTGTGGGATTGTATGAGTATGCAAGGTCGATCGGCATTAAAACAACCGGACATCTCTACGAAACTACATCAGGCTGTTATCCCGAACTTCTGCCCTATCTAATGCGCATCGGCCACGGGATTCAAATTCCGCTCAAATATCCGGAACTGCTGCCAGAAATCGCGCGCAGGGGTCAATGCTTGGAGGTTTGCCCGACTACCTATCTCAAAACCGGGACGTTGCAGGATATGCGGGAATTGAAGGTGGTATTCGATCGGTGTTTTGAAGCTGGTGTCGATATTGCCATTTGCACCGACAACGCGGGATTGCACAACGTGCGGCTGCCTTTTGAGTACGAGAATTTGTTAACTCTGGATATCATTGATTTTCGACAATTGCAAGCCTGTCAAGATGCGGCTTTTCGTCATGCTTTTGCGTGGCCCTACGACGGGCGGCCGGTGAAAATGCTGACGGGTTTGTTGCAGCACGAGTCGGTGGGTGCGATCGTTAATTAGCAAATAGCAAATAATATCTATTTAACGAACCGCGAAGGCGCGAAGGACGCGAAAGAAGACAAAGAAGAAGATAGGTAGCTCTTTTTGGGTAAAGAGTCTACTGAAAAATAAGAAAAAGCTCTTTCTTTTCTTCCTTCGCGCTCTTTGCGTCTTCGTGGTTAGTTTAAAAGAGATATTTGTAAAATTATAATAAGCGTCGGGCGATCGGCGATCGCTAGCAAGTTATAGTTTGGATGCCGAAGCATCAATATAAAAGGATAAGAAAACAATGACAAATATGGACGCTTATTGGATGCCTTTCACTGCCAACCGACAGTTTAAAGCGAATCCGCGGATGTTGGTTTCGGCAAAAGATATGCACTTTACCAGCGATGATAACCGCTCAATTTTAGACGGTACTGCGGGGCTGTGGTGCGTGAATGCGGGGCACGCCCGCGAGACAATAGCCGAAGCTGTCAAACAACAAGTTTTGCGTTTGGATTACGCGCCGGCTTTTCAAATGGGACATCCGGCTGCTTTTGAATTAGCCGAACGTTTGGTAAAGCTGATTCCGGGAAATTTCGATCGCGTTTTCTTTACTAATTCTGGTTCGGAATCGGTGGATACAGCGTTAAAAATTGCGATCGCCTATCATCGAATTAGAGGTGAAGGAACTCGCCAAAGATTGATTGGTAGGGTGCGCGGTTATCACGGTGTTGGTTTTGGCGGA
This sequence comes from Microcoleus sp. BM001215392, assembly GCF_036700185.1. NCBI lineage: Bacteria > Bacillati > Cyanobacteriota > Cyanophyceae > Oscillatoriales > Microcoleaceae > Microcoleus > Microcoleus sp. BM001215392. Next base: position 8,639 of record NZ_JAUBOJ010000302.1, read on the forward strand.
ATTTCTGTCGGCGGCATTGGCCCAAATCGCAAGTTTTTCGGCAGTTTGCTGACAGGAGTCGATCATTTACCTCACACTCACAATCTCGAACACAATGCTTTCAGCCGCAAACAACCGGAATGGGGAGCGCATTTGGCGGATGAATTGGAAGGGATTGTGGCTTTGCACGATGCGTCGAATATTGCGGCGGTTATTGTGGAACCTGTGGCGGGTTCTACGGGGGTTTTGATTCCGCCTAAAGGTTATTTGGAAAGGCTCAGGGCGATTTGTGACAAATACGGAATTCTGCTGATTTTTGATGAGGTAATTACTGGCTTCGGCCGTTTGGGTTCGAGTTTTGCTACTGAGTATTTCGGAGTTGTTCCCGATATTGTGACTGTGGCGAAGGGGATAACTAACGGTACTGTGCCGATGGGGGCGGTGTTTGTGAAGGAGGGGATTTATGATGCTTTTATGAATGCTCCCGAAAATGCGATCGAGCTTTTTCACGGTTATACTTATTCGGGGCATCCCGTAGCTTGTGCGGCTGCTTTGGCGACGCTGGATATTTATGAGGAAGAACGGCTGTTTGAACGGGCGGATAAGATGGCCCTTTACTGGGAAGATGCAGTGCATTCTTTCAAAGGAGTGCGCCACGTTATTGATGTGCGCAATTTGGGACTTGTGGCGGGGATTGAGTTGGAATCTATTGCTGGGAAGCCGGGAAAACGAGCTTTTGATTGTTTTGTAAAATGCTACGAAAATGGGTTGTTGATTCGCACGACTGGTGATATTATTGCTTTGTCGCCTCCGTTGATTATTGAGAAGGAACATATCGATAAGATTGTGGAAATTTTGACTGGGGTTTTGCAGGGGATGGAGTAAATCACCGCCACCAAAATCCTCTCGCTATCCCACAAGTCCGCCGCCAAAATCCCCATGCTACCCCACAAGTCCGCCGCCAAAATCCCCATGCTACCCCACAAGTCCGCCGGGGGTTGAAAACCCCCGTCTCATAGCGAAAGTCCTCTGAAAGAGGACTGAAAAGCAGATGAAATCAACTAATCCGCGAGTATTGTGCATTATTCTTCAGTCGGTTTCAACCGACTTTAGCTATGAGACAGGGGTTTTAACCCC
>NZ_JAUBOJ010000303.1:0-9737 GCF_036700185.1 Microcoleus sp. BM001215392
TTCGGAATGCGAGTCCTTTCTTTGATGCGGACTCGCATTCCGAACGATCAAACCTTTTAACTAAGCCATGAGATATGTTTGCTGGTTGTTCATCGGCAATACTCGCAACCGTCTATTTTTCAAATCTGGTTCTAACCCTAGTTCTTCCATGGGAATCACGCCCAGCAAAACAGCGGAAACGCCTTCTGGCAATTCTAAACAATCAAATCTACCTTCTCTCCCTTCTACAATAATTTGAGCGCCTGCAAAAATTCGACCTTTTTTGATGCCAGCCGATGTTTCTACATCTCTTTCTCCTACTTGTCTTAAACCTAGTTGGCTAATAATGGGAGCTGGTAAGGAAAGTAGAGTTGCTCCGGTATCGACAAGAACTTTGTCGAGTACCGCAGAACGAACTTCGTCGGTAGAAATGAATCCCCGTTCGGCCATAACTAGATCGATGAAATTCGTGACGGTGATGGTAGTGATTACTTGACCCATTTGTTTGCCTTGAAGATTGGGGAGTACCAGGGTCATATTATTTTACCTCTTCTCTTTGAGTGTAATTACTGGATATTTCTATTGTAATGCTATCTAGAATCGTGCTTGGTTAGTTAAAATCGTTTTAGTGACCTGTTAAAGTTAGAATTTGCCTCAACGCATGACACCAGAATCGAACTCTCCTCAACCCAATCCTCCTGAGTCCAACGTGACTGTAGAAAGCCCTAACGGTGCAAGCCCTACTGTAACGCCAGAATCAGCGACAATCGTCGCTACTACTGAACCGAAAAAACCGCTGCCGCCTCCTCCTCCAAGTCGTAAGGTTTTTGCTCCGTTGCAGCCTGCACAAACGACTGCTGAGGTGACGGGTTCGGTGCTGACGCTGGCGGCGATCGCCTCGATGATTGTCGGGCTCGCTAACGACAGCATTTGGATCGGCTTAATTGGGGCCGTCGGTGCGATCGGCATATCGCTGCGGATGATGTGGCCGAGTTGGGGCAAAATCTGGGTGCAGGTAATTCCGCCGACTTGGCGCACGCTGATCATCTCTTGCTTCGGGCTGTTAGCTGGGATTGTGGGTTTGCTGATGCTTAGCGGTACTAATACTGAACCGGGAAGCCGCAACATCCAAATCAACTGGGATGCTATCGGAGCTCTCGGCGAGTTAATTGGTGCTTTGGGTCAAATTTTGATCGCAATTTTGGGCGTTTATGTGGCTTGGCGCCAGTACGTGATCTCGAAGGATTTGACGATTCAGCAAAATCGCATTACCCAGCAGCAAACGATCGATGCTTATTTTCAAGGGGTTTCCGATTTAGCCCTTGACGAGCAAGGGTTTTTGGAAGATTGGCCGCAGGAAAGGGCGATCGCCGAAGGCCGCACGGCTGCGATTATGAGCAGTGTGGATGCTGAAGGTAAAGCGAAAATTTTGCGGTTTTTGTCGCAGTCGAGATTGGTTACTCCTCTGAAGCGCGATCGGCTTTTAGGGCGCCCCATCCTTGACGGCGATGGCGGCTACGCTGAAGACAGAGATCACGGCATCCGCGTCATCGATTTAAACGTGATGTTAGCCGGTGCTGACCTCGCTGGCACGGATTTGCGGTGGACTGAGTTGAGTGAAGCCAACCTTGTGCGATCCAATCTCAGCAAGTGCGATTTAGTCAAAGCAAACCTCTCGCGCGCTATCCTCTACGACGCCAATCTCGTTCGCGCCGACATGAGAGCTGCCACATTATTCTACGGCTCGCCAGAAACTGCATCTCCCCGCAGCCGCACGGAATTTCCTAACTATCAAACGGGCGAACATACGGGCGCTGTAGTTGAACGTGCTGATTTCACTGGTGTCAAGCGGCTGTCGGATGAGCAGCGCTATTACTGCTGCGCTTGGTGCGGCTCAAAGTCGCGAGAGACTGTTCCCGGTGGCTGCGAAGGTATTCCCAATAAACTAGGACGCTAAAATTAGCAGTACCACTGTACTTACGTATATATTTGGCGATCGATAAACTGCCGACTATACTGTAATTGAAAATCAACAGTCTGGTGCTGTTTTAGCGATGACAAATACTGATTTAGGGCTAGAAGTAAGTCCGCGTCAAGCAGGCAATAAAAGCAGAGACGGGTTAATTTTTGTGATGGCTATGTGGTTGCTGAGCCGATCGATAATTGCGATCGGGATGCAGCTAATTGCTCCTTTAGTCTCGAAAAAACCCGTCGTGTATCCCATTCAACCACCTCTGGGTTTTGTCAGCAACTTCATTCCCAAAAGCGGTTGGGAACTGTTTTCGCACTGGGACGGTAAATGGTACAGTACAATCGCTACTCTAGGCTACAGTTATGCAGATGACGGACAGCAGCATCCTGTGGCTTTTTATCCGCTATTGCCTTTGTTGATGCGCGGGTTTACGGCTCTCGGAATGCAAGTCGAAGTAGCAGGGGTACTGATCAATAGTTTTGCCTTTCTGGCTGGATTAATACTGATTTATTTTTGGGTGGAGGAGCGACACGAGACTGATGCAGCTAAGTGGAGTGTTGCTGTACTTGCATGGTGTCCCTTCTCGGTATTTTGTACTGTTATTTATACAGAAGGATTGTTTCTGTTCCTGACAGCATCCGCTTTGCGAGCTTTTGAGAGAGGCGAGTATATTTGGGCAGCTTTTTGGGGCGCTCTGACGACTGCCACTAGGGGGCCGGGATTAGCACTGATACCTACTTTTTTGCTGACAGCTTGGAGGAAAAAAAGACCTCCCATCGCTTATGCTGCGGGTTGGGCTAGTGCTCTTGGGATACTTTCATTTAGTCTGTATTGTGCTCTGAGTTTTGGAGATGCTTTAGCATTTTTTCACGTCCAAAAAGCATGGGGTCAGCCTAGTTGGTTCAGCATATTTCAGGATCTTTTGAGTTTCCGGTTGTACCCTGCTACTAAAGTGGGGATGATTTTTGGCGGTTGCTATTTGTTGTGGTATTCCCGAAAAAGATTGAGCACTACACTCGTCTACTTCGGTTTTTGCTCTTTGGCACTGCTGGTTATTTCGGGAGCTCTGCAATCAATAGAGCGCTACGTTTATGGTATTGTGTCGCTGTCCATAGCTCTCGGCTTGTTGCTGGCAACTAAGCCTCGTTGGGGTTACGGGCTGATGGGATTATTTGCTATATTTTTGCTACGCTTTGCCGTGAAATTTGCTAGTTGGGCGTGGGTAGCTTAGGGGGCGATATAGCTTTTCTCACTTTAGTTCGCGGACGAATTTTGACCTAAAAAGCTTGACAATGTAAGGGTTACAGCATACCTCCGCATACCCGATCTTTCTGATAAACGCTATAGTTGGGAAGCATCAGTTGCAAAAACTTAATTTACTCTACCTCCCAAGCTGCCTCAAAAAAGTCTCTTTCGCACAGCATAGCGTAGCGATAGGTTGCTTCGACTTCCGGTGTAGATTCGGCATAGCGATCGACCAAACTTTCGAGCCGTAAAGCTAAAATCTCAAACTCCGGGCTGCTATAGGTGAAAATCCACTCGCTCAAGGCGTGTTCCGGTATATTAGGCTTAGCTAACTGCTGTCCCAAAAAAGCATACAACCGCAAGCAAGGAGTCATCGCAGCTACTGTCAAACCGACACCGCTTCCCCAGGCTGTTGCTAATAAAAAATCCGTGTAGCGGCGGGTAGCAATTCCGGGTTTTGCCTCGGGCAAGTTTACACCCCATGAAGCTGCATATCCTTGATGCAGGCGCAATTCTTCTAAAACGCCGCTGCCGAGATTGTGGATGATTTCAAACCCCTCCCAGTCGGGTGCTTTTGCCGCAGCAATGCTGTAAGCGCGGGCAAATGCTCTCAGAAAAAACGCGTCTTGTGCAACGTAATATGCAAAACTTTTTTGGGGGAGGCTGCCGTCAGCAATGCCTCTGACAAAGGGATGTTGCAAGCAAGCTTTGCTTAAATCTTGATTCGCTTGCCAAAGATAGTTAGAATTTGTCATATTTTTTTATTTTTAGGTTATGTTCTAACTTTTAGCACTAGGATTAACTTTGATGATAACAGATATATTTGGTTTGATGCCATTGGTAAGTCTGGGTGTTTTTTTCATCGTATTTGAGAAAATAGATAAGTGTTGGCGCAGAGCTATTTTGTCCGCCGCCATTGTTTGGGGAGTTATAGTTGCTTTATCTACGGAAATTTTCAGCTTATTTAGGTTGCTGACTTTTGAATGGGTGTTCGGGCTGTGGTTGGTCGTAAATATTCTAGGCTTGATTGTTTATCTAAAATTTAAAAGTGTCAACCCAATTTTTGAGAAAAATCAAGACGATCGATTTCCGAGTGTCTTAAGGGGGTTGCTAGGCGGTGTATTATTTATTTTTGCTGCGGTTGGTTTGATTGCTGTAGTTGCACCGCCTAACAATTGGGATTCGATGACTTATCACATGAGCCGGGTTGTTCACTGGATGCAAAACCGCAGTGTCGAGCATTATCCTACTTCTTACGTGCCGCAGTTGTATCACCCGCCGGGGGCTGAGTTTGCGATTATGCACTTTCAGATTATCAGCGGGGGCGATCGCTATGCTAATTTGGTACAGTGGTTAAGCATGGTGGGAAGTGCGATCGCAGTTTCTTTAATTGCTAAGCAACTGGGCGGCAACAATCGCGGTCAAGTTTTTGCGGCTGTGTTTGCTGCGACTTTGCCGATGGGTATCCTCCAAGGTTCTAGCACTCAAAACGATTACGCTGTATGTTTCTGGGTAGTTTGTTTTGTCTCCTGCGGTTTAGCAGGACTTTCAGCAGGAATCACGGGGTTTAATACTTTCAAAATTGGTGCTAGTTTGGGTCTAGCTCTGTTGACAAAAACGACAGCTTATATCTTTTGTTTGCCTTTTATTATTTGGTTTATTGTAGGAGGAATTAAAGGTTTTCGGGGAAAGATGCTGCAACCAATATTAATTATAGCCGCTGTAACTTTTCTGATAAATCTTGGTCATTTTTGGCGAAATTATGATTTGTTTGGTTATGCGATCGGCGCACCTGAAAGTTTTACCAAAGAATATAAAATTGAAGCAATTACACTGCCAACTTTCCTGTCAAATGTCATTAGAAATTTAGGTATGCAAGCCGGGACGAGGATTTCCCGGATTAACGGTGCGATTGTGGGAGCGATTAACGTGCTGCACCGAATACTGGGCGTAGCCACAAACGATCCGCGGATCACTTGGCCTCCCGGACAAGTATTTGCGATCGCCACACCGTCATTTAATGAAAACACAGCTACCAATCCCATTCACTTTTGGCTGACATTTGGCACAATCGCACTTATATTTAAAACTCCTATTTTGAGAAAAAGCCAAATAGTAGTAACTTATTTAATTGCTACAATCATGACATTTTTATTACTGTGTTTTCTGCTGAAATTGCAACCTTGGCACAGCCGCCATCACCTCTCAATATTTATATTATTTTCTCCCCTATTTGGATTAGCCGTCTCCCAGTTGTCAAATCATAAAATAGCGAACAATCTCGCGGCGATTTTGATTATCATGTCGCTACCTTGGATTTTTCACAACCAATTTAGACCTCTCATGGCAGATAGTAACATTTTTAATAGCAGCAGAAACGAGCTTTACTTTACAAGTCGGCCGAAAATCGAGGTTGCTTACCATACAGCAGTAGATTTTGTGAAATCTCAAAACTGCACGAATATAGGATTGTCATTTTGGGCTAAAAGTGTCTGGGAATATCCCTTGTGGGTAATGTTTCCAGAATCGGGAAAACCAGCACCTCGCATCGAACACATTTCGACGATAGATCCTGTCGTCGAGCAAAAACTAAACATAGAGCCTTACAAAAGTTTTATCCCTTGTGCGATACTTTACTCTGCACCAAAAAATGACGGTAAACAACCAAAAGAGATCGCAGTCAAAAATCAAACTTACGAACAAAAATGGTCGATGGAACCGCTGAGCGTGTTTGTAAAAAAATAAACAGTTAATGCCCCGATCGTACTACAGAAACTCCGATGCAAAATACACCTAGATATTCCTTAATAATTCCGATCTATAACGAAGAAGAAAATCTCCCAGAATTGTACCGACGAATTAGTGCGGTGATGGAGCGCCTGGATGGCCCAGTAGAGTTAATTTTAATCAATGATGGCAGTCGCGATCGCTCTCTGGAACTTCTGCGAGAATTGCACGCACAAGACTCGCGAATTTGTTACCTCAGTTTTGCCCGCAATTTCGGCCACCAAATAGCCGTAACTGCTGGTTTAAACTTTTCTCGCGGTCAAGTTGTAGCGATCATGGACGGCGATTTGCAAGACCCGCCAGAGCTAATTCTAGATATGGTAGAACAGTGGCGGCTCGGGTATCAAGTGGTTTACGCTCAGCGCACTCAACGCCGTCAAGAGGGTTGGTTTAAGCGACTGCCAGCTTATATGTATTATCGCATTTTGCGGAATCTTGCCGATGTTGATATTCCCACAGATACGGGAGATTTTTGTTTGATGGATCGGTGTGTTGTGGATGTACTAAATGCGATGCCCGAACGCAATCGTTATATTCGGGGACTGCGGGCTTGGATTGGTTTTAAACAAACTGCTGTTAAGTTTGAACGAGATCCGCGTTTTGCTGGCGATGTTAAGTATACGTTCAGCAAATCTTTTGCTTTGGCGATGAACGGTTTAGTTTCTTTTTCAAAAGTTCCTCTGCAACTGTCGATTTATTTGGGTTTATTTTCGGCTTTGGTGTCTGTTTTAATGGCTTTTTTAGTTTTGTACTGGCGTCTTTTCTCTCCGGGTGCGGCATTAACTGGTTTGACAATTATAATTATGGCGGTTTTCTTTTTGGGTGCGGTACAGTTGGTGAGTATTGGGATTTTGGGTCAGTATGTCGGGCGGATTTACGAAGAGGTGAAGGGGAGGCCGCTGTATACGCTGGGAGAAGTTGCGGGTTTTGCCGATCGCAATCCATCGTAAAAATTGTCCAAATCCTCCTCCTTGACAACTAAAATTTCACTCGTTGATAAAACACCCGTTTCACATTTTCAGCCGCCGTAACGTACAACAGCACGATCGCCAAGAGCACCAGCACAAAACTCAACGGCAACGGTTGAAATCCCAGCAGCCTTCCCAAAGGTGTCCAGGGAATAACGATCGTCACTCCTGCGGTAGCCAGCGTCGCCATCAACAAGTATTTTCCGGGTTTACTGTCAAAAATTGATTTGCGGGTACGAACGACTAGGACAACCATCGAAGCAGAGATGACAGACTCCAAAAACCACCCGGTTCTAAACTGCTGTGGTTGAGCGTGCAGCAGCAACAGCAGCGCCCCAAACGTCAGGTAATCAAAGATTGAGCTCAGCAAACCAAACACAATCATGAAGTTGCGGATAAACTTGATATCCATCCGGCGCGGTTTGTTGACTAACTCCTTGTCTACGCGATCGGTGGCGATCGTCAATTCCGGGAAATCAGTTAATAAGTTAGTCAGCAAAATCTGACTGGGTAACAGAGGCAAAAACGGCAGAAACAAAGAAATTCCCGCCATGCTAAACATATTGCCAAAATTAGCGCTCGTTGCCATAAATACATATTTTAAAGTGTTAGAAAATGTCACCCGTCCTTCCTTAACACCTTCGATCAGGACATTCAAATCCTTTTCCATCAACACAATGTCAGCAGCTTCCTTTGCCACATCCACAGCACTTTCTACCGAAATACCAACATCAGCAGCATGAAGCGCAGAAGCATCGTTAATCCCATCTCCCAGATATCCAACTACATTCCCTGCTTTTTTAAGAGCGATGATAATCCGCTCTTTTTGGTTTGGCTCTACCTCAGCAAAAACATTTGTTTCTTGTACTCGGTGCATCAAGGCTTCATCGCTGAGTTTTTCTAATTCAGAGCCCGTCATTGCCTTTGGTTCGGGCAGTCCTAACTGCTGAATGATACTCATAGCAACCGCCTTGCTATCTCCAGTAATCATCTTCGGAGTAATTCCTAGCTGTTGCAACTCTTTGAGGGTGTCAGCGATGCCTGGTTTTGGCGGATCGAACAGCGCAATGTAGCCCAGAAAAGTCATGTTTGTTTCATCATCTTTGCTGAAGGAATCGCAATCGAAATCGCGATAAGCCACGCCCAATGCTCTAAATCCTTTACTGCCCAAATCTTCTGCTTGTTGGTGGAGTTTTTGTCGCTCGTTTGTAATGTCGATCGTCTTCCCCTCAGCAGTTTCAACGGTTGAGCAAACATCCAGAATATTTTTAAGTGCGCCTTTCGTAATAATTAAATGCGTACTGTCTTTTTTGAACAAAATGCTGAGACGTTTGCGGTTAAAATCATAGGGAACTTCATCTAGTTTTTGATAACTTGAAATATCGAAGGTTTTGTATTCGCGAATCGCTTTGTCGATCGGATTCACGTAACCAGACTCAGAGGCGGCATTCAAATAAGCATAAAGTAAAACCCGATCGCTATTTTCCCCTTCGACATCAACCGCAGAGTGAATTTTCACCTCTCCTTCCGTCAGCGTACCCGTCTTATCGGTGCAAAACACATTCATACTGCCAAAATTCTCGATCGCAGGTAAGCGCTTCACAATCACCCGCTTTTTCGCCATTGTCTGGGCACCGCGCGCCAGGTTAACACTGACTATAGCTGGCAGCAATTGGGGAGTCAAACCAACCGCCAGCGCCAGAGAAAACATAAAAGATTCGACTACAGGGCGATGGAGGTAGACGTTGGTGGCAAAAATTAGAGCCACCAAAACGAGCGTTACTTCCATCAAAAAGTAGCCGAATTTGCTCAGCCCGTGTTCAAATTCTGTTTCGGGAGGCCTTAGTTTTAGACGTTCCGATACTTTGCCAAATTCCGTTTCTTTCCCAGTACCAACAACTACGGCTTTCCCCGTTCCACTAATCACATTGGTTCCCATATAAAGGGAATTGGTGCGTTGATTTAGTCCGGTTTCCGCAGGCAACATACCACTTAGTTTGTCAACCGGATATGTTTCTCCTGTGAGTGCTGCTTCATTCACCGATAAATCTTTTGACTCTAAAACTAGACAGTCGCCAGGAATATTTTTACCTGCACAAAGCACCACAATGTCGCCCGGAACCACTTCCTCATTGGGGATTTCTTGAGATTGACCGTCTCTCAACACAGTTGCTTTAACTTGCACTAATGCTAATAGTTTTTCGACAGCGTTCGATGCTCCTCGCTCTTGCCAAAATCCTAGTAGCCCGCTAATTAGGACGATCGTCAAAATGATGATGGCATCTAGCGCATCTTTCAAAAAAATCGATAGCACCGCCGCCAAAATCAGAATCACGATAATCGGACTCTTGAACTGATTTAGCAACAGCATCAAGGCGCTCGATTTGCGTGTTTGTTTGAGGCTGTTTGCACCGTACTGGCTCAGGCGTTGTTTCGCATCTTGACCGCTTAATCCTGCTGTTGTAGAGCGCGTCTGCTGGAGCACCTGCTCTGTGGATAAGCTCCAAAATGCGGAATCTGTATTCATTTTTTTCTACCTTAGGTAGATGAGTGGTAAAATACGCAAGTAGGTAAGTAAAAAAAACAATAATACAAGAGAGATACAGCGTATCCCAGGTTTATGAAGTGCAGTAGGGACAAAGGCTTTCGCCGTGTCCCTACGGAGATTTATCGATCCGGGGTGTACTTCATAAACGTGGAATTTGCTGTAATTGTAGATAGGTGCATCTCATTTTTGAAGCCTGAAGAAGCATGACCGCATATAAGTTATTAGTTATAATCTCATA
>NZ_JAUBOJ010000304.1:0-9698 GCF_036700185.1 Microcoleus sp. BM001215392
CCCCTAGCCCCCCTTAAGAAGGGGGGGACAGGAGTCTTCTCAAAGTCCCCCGACCTAAGGGGGATGCGAGGGGGATCTCCGGGGAATTAACGGTGTTAAATGAACCGTATTGGGACATAATATGGCTCGATTTTACAATTCCGATGCTACCGGATTTGATATTAATGAAAAAATTTATCTTATTTACTTTATACCTAATTCCTGTTGTCTTATTAATCGGATTTGTAGCGAATTTTAGCGTTAACGTTCCCATTGATGACGAGTGGAGGTTGGCGAGTTTTTTTGAAAAAATAGCTGCTGGGAATGTAACTTTTAACGATTTTTGGGCTTTGCACAGCAACCACCGGATTGTGTTCCCAAAAATCCTTATTGCAGTTTTGGCTTTTGCTTCCCGATGGAATATTAATTATCAGTTGTGTCTCAGCATCGCTTTTGCTGTCGCAACTTTTATCGCCCTGTACAAGTTATCCTCGATGCAGGTTAAGAATCCTGGGGATAATTTGTGGCATTTAGCTAATATTTTAACTTGTATTTTACTGTGTTCCCTGGTTCAGCATGAAAACTGGCTGTGGGGATTTCAATTAGCGTGGTTTTTGGTAAATTTTTGTTTTGTATCTGCGGTTTATGCACTGAGTTCAGATCGTAAATTATTGCCATATCTTAGAATATTCATTGCTGCTGTCTTCTGCTTTATTGCTAGTTTTTCGCTCGCTCAAGGTTTGCTTTCTTGGTTGGCTGCAATTCCGGCTGTGGTGGCTGTAGAAGGAAATGCGGCGCAGAAAAGGAAAAGACTTATTGTATGGATGCTGCTGTTTGCGGTAACTTGTGCAGTTTACTCGATAGATTATCATCCAAGTCGGAAAACCAGTATTATTTCATTATTGAATAAGCCTCTGGTTGTGATTGATTACTTTTTGAGTTTGTTGGGTTCGCCAATTGCACGATCGCCCTTTATTTCTCCAATAGTTGGATTGCTAATATTTGCCAGTTTCTTATTTCTGGGATTCCACTTTGGCAGAAAGATTAGCGAGCATCGCGAGGCTGTACCTTGGCTGTCAATAGGTTTATTTTCGGTTTTATCGGCTTTGTTTATTACGGTTGGTAGGTCAGAATTTGGGGCGATTCAGGCGATCGAATCTTCGAGATATACGACTAATTCGATTTTGCTGTTAATTGCTATAGTTCAACTAGGGCAATTGTTTGTCCGAGAAACACAAGTACAGTTAAAGCGTAATTACAAGTTTGTTTATCGGGGATTTGCCGGGCTATTAATTGGGATAATTATTGTTAACTCACAGCAGGCGATCGCCCAAACTAGCTCTGCACTTATTTACAAACAAGGCGCTCAAGATTGTTTGCAGTTAATTAACTATCTCGAACCGTCAGATTTTTTCAAGAATTCGCCCGAAAGCTGTTTGAGGGTGCTGAGTAAAAAAACTTGGCTAGTGAGAGATGGTGCTGTAATTATCGATAAAATAGGTTGGAGAAAGTTCGCCAAAAATGTAAATTTTATTGCTGATACCAAGAAAGTTTACGGCTATTTAGATCAACCTCAAACGGGCGAAAAAACTTTTAAGGCTGCTGGTTGGGCGGTTTTCCCAGACAACAGGAAACAGCCAAATATTGTACTGCTATCTGTCGGCGACAAACAATCTTTTTTTGCTAACGCTTATGTAAATTTGGACAGTCCCGATATTGCTAAGACTCTGAAATCACAGTTGTACAACAATGCGAGGTGGGCGGTTGATGTGTCTGGTGGCGATTGGGCGATCGCCCAAACCAAAATCAAAGCTTGGGTGTATAATCCTGTGGACAACCAATTTGTCCAGTTGCGCGGAGGATGAGGAGTGAAAATTTCGGTGATTATACCAGCCCACAACGAGGAGGGCTGTTTGGATGGTACTGTGCGGGCTTTAGCCCAGACGCTCGATTTAGAAGGGATTGAGCACGAAATTTTGATTGTGAATGACAATAGCACTGATAAAACAGTTGACATTTGCCAGGAATTATCAGAGACTTTCCCCACAGTTAGATACATCAACAATCAACCTCCCAACGGTTTCGGATTTGCCGTGCGCCGAGGTTTAGCAGAATTTGACGGAGATGCTGCGGCGATTGTGATGGCCGATGCTTCCGACGATCCCGTAGATTTAGTAGCAGGATACCGCAAATTGCAAGAAGGATATGATTGCGTTTTTGGTTCCAGATTTATCAAAGGCGGTTTTGTGGTTGATTATCCAATTCACAAACTAGCAATTAATCGCTTAGCAAACTGGTTTGTCAAAAGTATTTTCGGCTTGCGTTACAACGATGTCACCAATGCTTTTAAAATTTACCGCAAAGAAGTTATTGAAGGCATACAACCGATTTTGAGCCATCACTTTAATTTGACGGTGGAACTTCCTTTGAAAGCAATTGTTCGGGGTTTTTCCTATACGGTGATTCCTCTGAGGTGGTACAATCGGACTGCTGGCATTTCTAAGCTGAAAATCAAAGAGATGGGCAGTCGATATTTGTTTATTGTCTTGTATGTCTGGCTGGAAAAACATCTCTCTCGCGGCGACTACCACCGGACTAGAAAGATGAATGAGTTGAAATTAGATTTGTTGCAAAAGTCAAGGAGTGAAGTCCTGACTGCGAAGGAATAATGACTAATGATTGTGGTGTCGCAGCTATGGATACTTTGATGCCGATCGGGGATAATAAGTGCGATGGGTTAATCGTCATCCTAACTGGCATATTCTCGCGAGATGGAAAAATTTATGGATGGCAAATCTGCGATCGCCTCGCGGATTGCGTACAAAATCGAGTTTCCAGATTATAATGGTGAAGAAGCTAAAAAGTCGGATTTTCAGGGATAATTTGAATAGAGACGATGGGAAGTTTGGGTGAATAAGATATACTAAATTGGGAGGATTGAGTCATGGTTTTTACAGCCCAAGAAATGGCAAAATTGATGCCCGATGCCAGTCAATTAGAAAGTGACGAACCGGAAATGGAAAGTTCCCTACATTATATTCAACTAGCATTATTAGTTGCCTGTTTGGAATGGCAATGGCGCGAGCGCAACGACTTTTTTATTGGAGCAAATCTGACGGTTTACTACAGCCAGCAACAATTGAAAAATCGGGATTTTCGCGGCCCGGATTTTTTTCTGATTGCCGACACCGAAAAACGTCCGCGTCGTTCCTGGGTAGTTTGGGAAGAAGACGGTAAATACCCGGATCTAATTATAGAATTGCTATCTAGTTCTACCGCCAGAGTCGATCGCAACGAAAAAAAGATATTATATCAAAATCGGTTTAGAACGCCCGAATACTTTTGGTTCGATCCTGAAAATTTAGAGTTTAGCGGTTTTCGTTTAATCGGTCAAGAATATCAAGCTATCCTTGCCAATCAATTTGGTAGATTGTGGAGTGAGGTACTAGAATTATATCTGGGAATTCACGATGGGAAATTGCGTTATTTTACGCCAGATGGTGAGTTAGTTGCTACACCAGAGGAAGCTGCACTGCAAGCACAGCAACAAGCTGCACAAGCCCAAGAGCGGGCTGAGCGATTAGCGAATCAGTTGCGCGCTTTGGGAATTGAACCAGAATAATTGTCAAAATTCATTGACAAGATGATTCAGTTTTAATCCGAGGCATACCTCAACACCCATTGTTCAATAATTTAACAGCAGTAATTAATCCTCTAAGAAAGTTGAGTCAATGCCTGAGAGAATTTTAATTGTGGGCGGTGCGGGTTTTATCGGCAGTTGTTTGGCAATTGGCCTGAAGAAACTTCACCCGGAATGGCAAATAATTTGTTTGGATAACCTGCGCCGCCGGGGTTCGGAATTGAATCTTACACGGTTAAAAAATTCCGGGATTCAGTTTGTTTATGGCGACATTCGCACGGCGGCTGATTTAGATCCAGTTGCACTCAATGCAGATTGTATTATAGATTGCGCTGCGGAGCCTTCTGTGCTGGCGGGTTTTAGTTCGCCTCAGTACGTTTTGCAGACGAATTTGCTGGGTACTGTGAATGTTTTGGAGTTGGCGAGACAGACTGGTGCGAGTTTGCTGTTTTTGTCTACGAGTCGGGTTTATCCGATCGCCTCTGTTAAGTCTATCAAATTATTGGAGTTGGATCGTAGATTTGCGATCGCCCCAGAACAAACATTACCCGGTATCTCCGAGTTAGGCATTTCTGAAGACTTCCCCCTCAAAGGAGCTCGCTCGCTTTACGGAGCAACTAAATTAGCGTCGGAATTGCTGATTGAGGAGTACAGGGAAGCATACAACGTACAGGCAATTATCAACCGCTGCGGGTTAATTACCGGTGCTTGGCAAATGGGTAAAGTGGATCAGGGAGTTTACGGTTTGTGGGTGGCGGCTCACTATTTTCAAAGGTCGCTAAGTTATATCGGTTTTGGCGGCAGCGGGAAGCAAGTTAGGGATTTGCTGCACGTTGAAGATTTGCTGAGATTAGTGAATTATCAGTTGGAACATTTTGCTGAATTTGATGGCGAAGTTTTTAATGTAGGCGGCGGTGCGAGCAACAGTATTTCTTTGGTTGAAGCAACTGATTTGTGCCAAAAAATTACGGGTAAATCGATTCCGATTCATCCGGTTTTGGAGGAACGGGCGGGCGATATTCCGATTTTTATTACCGATTCTTCTAGGGTGATGGAACGCACGGGATGGCAGCCTGCGATCGGGCCGGAAGCTGCGTTGCAAGATATTTATGATTGGATTGCTGCTAATGAGGTTGTTTTGAGTTCGATATTGTAGGGATTTTTAACCGCAGATTCTTAATAGTAGGGTGCGTCGCTACGAGAATTTTTGCCACTATTTGAGTGGTTGGAAGCGACGCACCTTACCGCGCAATTTCATCTCCATCTAAAATTCCTACCATTACCTTAATTAAATCGTCTAAATCGTCAGGAACTCTAAACAAATTGACATCTTGAAAAATGGTTTGCTGACTTCGATCTAACTTGCCAAATTGCCAGACATTTCCCATTGTCACCGCACCGTAAAGTAAATTGTGTTCTTCAACGTGTGACATAGCAATTAACTCGACAGCCAGTTGAGTAAATCCTCTAGTCATATCGTCGTTTTTTGCTTCAATGACTAGCAATTCTTGATTTGACTGCACAAGATAATCTAAGTTTCCTTTTAACCAGCTATTAACGTTGAGAGTATACTCAAATCTGAGTTGACATTGGCAGTATCGAACGATATCCAGCAAGACCGGCGACACTAATGATTCTCTTCTCGCTGTTTCGCTGCTGAGACTGATAAAAGGCAAAGTTGCTCTAATTCTTTGTTTAAGAGAGTCTATTTCTCCTAGTTCTCTGGACGTATGTGGCAGAGATAACTCAGATTTAACTAGCGAGTAATCAAATTCTGCTAAAATTTCGTCTGTTTCGTAAGGCAATTCAAAGTACGATCGAAAGCTATATTCTCGACCTTCTTGTAAAATCTTTCTCTTGACCATAATGTTGAATTTTCAATAGTTAGCTACATAAATTATAGCAATTATCGAATGCTTAGAAAATGAATAATTGCAGAGGGCCGATCGCACTTACCGACAAAATATCAACAAAATCTCGAAAAAGTGCGATCGCCATCACCATCAATTTCTACTCGGCAAAATACCGAGTCAAAATCCGCATGATCTCACCGCTAATCGGCGAGGGAAGAGGCGGACTCCACTCCTCAATCTTGGCAAAACCCAAGATTTGCAGGATGTCTACGATCCAGTTAACGCCCTTGGGAGTGCCGCACAGCAGCAAGCGGACGGGTTTTTTGTTGGCGGGCGCGTCGGGAATTTCTTCGCGCAGTAGTTCGGGAACGGACTTGGGAGTTGGTATCATAGAGTATCTCCTAATAGGGTTATCTCCTGAATGTGGGAGTCCAAACCCCTGCCGCGTCTTGATTGGTGTCTAGTGCGGTGGGGGTTTGGTTTTTGGGGACTAGAGTAACATATTTTGTTACCAAGTTATATAGTACCATTCCTTGTAATACCATGTCAATAGGTAACGTCAAAAAGTAGAATGTTATCTAAAGTAGTTATGGAAAAAACACAAACGTGGCAGCAAAAAATCTCACACGAGTAACAACTTACGTCAATCCTGAAATAGCCAAAGCATTAGAGGAATGGGCCGAGAAAGATGAGCGCTCCGTGTCTTGGTTGGCTGGAAAGCTGATTGAAAAAGGTGTTAAAGAGTATCAACAGCAGCAAACCGAGGCAAAACAGGATACACAGCAGTGAAAGTCGATCGCGCTTTACTGAAAATTTCATCGCTACTCATTAGAAAAATTAGGCTTGTCAACCATGCACACCATTGGTGCTTTTGCGATTATTGACAACGGTGGCAAGGTACTGCTGTGCCACCGCACCGATAGGGATGCTTGGAACTTGCCTGGTGGTAGGGTTGAGGCGGCAGAAACTCCGTGGGCTGCGGTTGTCCGCGAGGTGGAAGAGGAGGTTGGTTTGCTGGTCAAGGTGATAGGTGCGATCGGCATTTATGCTATACGATCGCGATCGGACTTGGTGTTTACCTTCCGCTGTGAAGTCGTCGGAGGTAGCCCGCACACCACCGACGAAGCAGACGAAATCCAGTGGTATCTGCCTTCGGAGTTGCCGGTTAACACGTTTTCCAACCATGTCGAACGCATCCATGACGCCTACGCTGGGCACAGCGCGGTTTTGCTGAAGACGCAGGACTAATCTTTTGCTTAAAGATTGGGTAAAAGTTACATTGAAGGGCGATCGTACTTCGCTCGAACAACATTTCCGGAAACTAAAGTTACTAAGGTGATGTTGGATGTATTGCAAATTGATGAATTTTCATAATATATAGCAGCGTTAAATCCGATGAAAAATTGTAGGGACATGGCAATGTGACAGCGTATAAATTCAAGGTCAAACCATCAGTCCGGCAGGGGTTTAAACCCCTGCCTCATAGCGAAAGTCGGTTAAAACCGACTGTCATTTTAGATTTTAGATTAATAATTATTGATTTTAGATTGGAGATATGAGATTAAAAGTGGAGTATTGAGAGGTTTATTTAATTCACTCTTCAGTCCTCTTTTAGAGGACTTTCGCTATGAGACAGGGAATTAATTCCCTGTCGGACTGTGGGACTGACCAACCATATCAGTACAGCATTCGATCTTAATTTGACACCAACGAGCCTTTCCACATTCCAACCTGATATAATCAAAAAAGTCTGTCGGGTGCGATCGCATTTCCTTATTTTCCCACCAACTACATCGGAATGCCAGCATGATTATCCCTCTCGATCCGATTATCAGCGCCATTACCAGCATCGCCAATCCTATAATTAAAGATAAGTTTCAACGCAGCGAAACAGTTATCAAATTACTCAAACAATTTAACCTCGACCCCGAACATCCGCTACCGGATTTCAGCAGCGTTTACGCCTACACATTAGTAGAATACGGCGTTGGCAAACCCAAGCCTATTTTAGAACTGTTCCGAGAAGATGAAATTAAACAAGCTTTTCGTCAAGCATTCGATCGCAATTCTCCGGCTATTTTTCTCAAACAAGGAGAAGATTTTATCGATGCCTATGCTTTGGGAGATGAAATTAAAGATTTAGGGATTGACATTCGGCGCGAATTTGCTGCTTTTTCCGCAGTTTTTATCGCCGTCACCAAGCGCACCCGCAATCCTAAAGAAGCTTTGACAAATCATCAAATTGATTCAGTTCACAAACAAATTGTAGCTGTTCAAGAAAGGATCGATCGACTGCCAACTCTGGAAGGAATGCGCGCGGAAATTGCGCGGCTGGCGGTGGAAATCAATCCGGCTTTACCAGCAGGAAATGAAACTGCGGCAAAATCCCAAGAATTTGCTTTAGCGCAGCAGATGCGCGGCTGGTTTGAAATATTGGGCTACGATTTTGAGCCGTATCAAGTTTGGGAAGATAATTATTTTGAATGGATTATTCGGATTCCGGTGAGGCGGGGCAGATTCGATCGCATTTTGATTCGCGGTATGGCGGGAGAAGCGGGAATTCAAGATGTCGGGGCGCTGAGACAGTCGGTAAAAACGCAAAAAACCGATGAAGGTTGGCTGGTGACGGCGCGCCGGATTTCCAAAGCAGCCCGCAAGGAAGTTGACCAACCAGAAAATCGCCATCTCGATTGTTATACTTTTGACGAATTGATTGATGTAGATGCTGATTTTAGCGGTTACATCGAATGGTTGGCAAACGAAGTTCAGCGCAGGCAAATCGATGGCAAATACGTGCCTCTCGGTTGTACGAAAGCCGAATTAGACTCCGTTAATAAGCGACAAATTGATGCGAGTTATTACGGCGAAGAGGACGGCTGGATTGACGGTTATATCGACTTGTGGATGGACGATCCAGCGAAGGAACATATTTCAGTTTTGGGCGAATTCGGGACGGGGAAAACTTGGTTTGCTTTTCACTATGCTTGGACGGCTTTGCAGCGCTACCAACAGGCAAAGGAAAGAGGAACTCAACGGCCTCGGTTGCCTTTAATTATCACTTTGCGAGACTATGCAAAAGCTTTGAACGTGGAGAATGTTTTGGCTGGTTTCTTTTTTACTCAGCACAATATCCGCCTGAATAGCGAAGTGTTCGACCAACTGAATCGGATGGGGAAGTTGCTGTTGATTTTTGATGGGTTTGATGAAATGGCCGCGAAGTGCGATCGACAACAAACAATTAACAACTTCTGGGAACTAGCAAAAGTAATTGTTCCCGGTGCGAAAGTAATCTTAACCTGTCGGACAGAACACTTTCCCGAAGCCAAAGAAGGACGCGCTTTATTGAATGCAGAATTACAAGCCTCGACTGCGAATCTCAGCGGAGAAACACCGCAGTTTGAAGTATTGGAATTAGCAGCATTCGACGATGACCAAATCCGTCAAGTATTGTCTCACCAAGCCGATGCCGAAACTGTGGCACAGGTGATGAACAATCCGCAGTTATTGGATTTGGCGCGGCGGCCTGTGATGGCGGAATTAATCTTAGAATCATTGCCGGATATTCAAGCAGGTAAACCCGTGGATATGTCGCGGGTATATTTGTATGCGGTGCGCCGGAAGATGGAACGGGATATTAAGGCAGAAAGAACGTTTACATCACTGGCAGATAAACTATTTTTCCTGTGCGAACTTTCCTGGGAAATGCTATCAACAGACCAGATGAGTTTGAATTATCGGCTGTTTCCAGACAGGATTCGTCGCTTGTTTGGGGCTGTGGTGCAAGCAGAAAAGGATTTAGACCACTGGCATTATGACATGATGGGTCAAACGATGTTAATTCGCAATGCTGAGGGGGATTATTCTCCGGCACATCGGTCGCTGTTGGAGTTTTTTGTAGCGTATAAATTGGCGGCGGAGTTGGGGGTTTTGCCCGCTGATTTTACGGAGTTATCGCAGGCACAATTGTATTTGGATAATTCTGTTGAGTCTGTGAATTATACTTGGTCTCGGTATTTTAACCGTCAGGCGGATAATGCGGGTGATCTTGTGCCGATTCCGGCTTTGAAAGGTTTTGTGAGTGAAAGTTTAGGGCAAGTGCTTAACAGTTTTGGGCGGGAACCTTTGACGAAAGCGGTGATGGATTTGTTGGTGCCGATGCTGGCAAAAACTGAGTTTGTGGGTGAGGTTAAGTCGAGATTGTTGGAAATTTTGGAGGCGACGAAAGG
>NZ_JAUBOJ010000305.1:0-9693 GCF_036700185.1 Microcoleus sp. BM001215392
CGTCAATATGAGATTATAACTAATAACTTATATGCGGTCATGCTTCGCCCTCTTCTTCGCCCTCTTCAAAAGTGAGATGCACCCTTTGTTGCTGCTCCTGTTTGCTCGCCCGATCGGGGGAGGGGAGAAGTTGAACTTATTAAAAAGTTCCCTATTTCAACTATAACTGCTCAGGTTTTTTTTGGCAAGTTTGAGGTGAGGAGATTTTTGTTTGTATTAACGATCGCCTGAATGGGGCTAGAGAAGCAGCTCGCTTTTAACCGACCGTAAGTGTAGTTTTTATAACTTTTTGCGGCACTTGAAGATTTAATTTTATCCTAACGTTAAACTAACGTTAAACTGCTTTCTTCGATTTGCATGAGGTCAATATGCTCGACAACCTCGATTTAGATATTTCCTTGGATAAAGAAACCTATGAGGCAAAAATTGAAGTTTTAATGCAGCAGTTGCGATCGCTCCAACAGGCTTGTTGGGAAAAAAAACTGCCCGCAATCATCGTACTCGAAGGCTGGGCGGCCGCGGGGAAAGGCGCCCTGGTCAAAAAAATGGTGGGGTACATGGACCCGCGGGGGTTTGCCGTCCACCCGATTTGGCCGCCGTCAGAGGCAGAAATGGGCTATCCTTTCCTGTGGCGGTTTTGGCAGAAACTGCCGGCGCGAGGGCGGATTGGCTTTTTTTATCACAGTTGGTACACTCATGTTTTAGAAGACCGATTGTTCGATAGAGTTTCTGACGCCGAAGTACCGACAGTCATCAGGCAAATCAACGCCTTCGAGCGGCAGATGGTAGATGACGGGGCGGCGATCGCCAAATTTTGGATTCACCTGAGCAAAAAAGAACTCAAGCACAGGCTTAAAAAACTAGAAGACGACAGCTTGCAAGCTTGGCGAGTGCGGCCCGAAGACTGGAAACAAGCCAAAAAATACCAAGAATACACAACTTTGGCCGAAGAAATGGTAACTCAAACCGGCACGGGCCCGGCACCTTGGACGCTAGTAGAAGGGGACTGTCAGCGCTGGGCGAGAGTCAAAGTTTTAACGCAAATGGCAGCGACAATTACAGAAGCCCTAGAGAGACTCCCGACGCAATCTACACCACTGAAATTGCCACCTCAAGAAAGCTTGTCACCTACCGAACCCGATTTGCTCGCCCAAGTAGATTTAACGCAATCGCTGTCGCCAGACGAATACAAACAGGAACTTCGCGCAGCACAAACCAGTTTTGGCAAACTACAACAAAGCATCGATGAAGATGAAATCCCCGTGTTAGTGCTGTTTGAAGGTTGGGATGCCGCCGGCAAAGGAGGCGCGATCAAACGCTTGACGGATATCCTAGACCCCCGCAGTTACACCGTCAACGCCTTTGCGGCCCCCACAGATGAAGAAAAAGCTCACCACTACCTCTGGCGTTTCTGGCGGCGGTTGCCGACTGCTGGTAAAATCAGCATTTGCGATCGCAGTTGGTATGGTAGAGTGCTGGTCGAACGAGTGGAAGGATTTGCGGCTGAACCCGAATGGCGCCGAGCTTACCAGGAAATTAACGAATTTGAGGAGCAACTCACCAGTTTCGGTTGTGTCGTAGTTAAATTCTGGCTGCACATCAGTCCTGACGAGCAACTAAAGCGGTTTACAGAGCGAGAAAACAATCCATTTAAACAATACAAACTCACTGCTGAAGATTGGCGGAATCGCCAAAAGTGGAATTATTATGAAGTGGCGGTGAATCAAATGGTTCAGCGCACCAGCACGCCGGCTGCTCCCTGGACTATAATTGCGGCCGATAACAAGTATTATGCTCGTGTTAAAGTAATTCAAACGGTAACGCAGGCAATTCGGAATCAACTGAAACGCCGATAAATTGGGATTGGTGAATGGGTAACAGGTAATGGGGAAAAATACAGGCAGCACAAAGCAGGCTTGAATTGCCAAGTCAATTTCACCTGCCGTCGGCTCCATCCATTATCAATTACCGATCGACCATTACCAACTATCGATTACCAATTATCTGTCAGAAATCTGTGACCCGCCCCAAAACGGGTACAACCCCCCGAGGCTATGAGTGTGGAGATCCTAAAATTTTAGATCGCAGTTTAAGCTCCCAGATTTATCTGTGGAATCAATCTAAAATCATTCGACTGAGCGTTAGCCGAAGTCTCAAATCTCAAATCGACTGACTGGAAGTAGCGGGCTCGATTGCCTGTAACCAATAGTTGATAGCTGACCGGAATCGAGCATGAGGAGAAATGCGATCGGACTACGCGATCGGCAAAAGTTAACAACCCAACCGATGCCGACATTGCCTACCGCAGCTAAATTCGCGCTCGCTTCCACAATTCCGTACTAATTTATGAAGACACAGAATATTGCAAGATGCCTGAACTATTCGCTCGCATTCTATTTCTATTCCTCCTCTTCTCACTGATCAAATCGTGGTGGGATCAATCGGGAGGCAAAGACAATCCTTTAATAGATCGGCTGCGCGTTTTGTTGCTGATCAGCCTTTTATTCCTGGCTTTTTTCGCTCCAGACACGCCAGTCGGAGCAGCGATTTTCGGCTTGATAGCTTTCTTCTTTAAGCCACTGGGTTTTTCGATCACGCTGCTGGTGATTGCATCGGCGCTGATCACCAACGGGGGCATCCGCAATCCGGCGCCGAGAATGATCTTGGCAGCCCTGCTAGTTTTGATCCTGTCGAGTATGCCAGTGGTGGCTTACTGGTTCGCCGATCAAGCAGAACGGGATGCGGCTGCACGCACCACAGTTTGCTGCGACGAAACAGCCGCGGCGATCGTCCTGCTGGGCAAGGGAACGACTAACAATCACAATGCCAACCGAGAAGCGATTCAACTGACAGACACAGGCAATCGCTTGCCCTATGCTGCTGTTTTGTACAAAAAAGAACTAGCACCTTTGGTGATTGTTAGTGCTGGGCCCAGAGCAGATTTACAGAATTATACTGGCGAAGCTAAAGATATCAAAACTTTGCTGGCAAGTAACATGGGCGTGCCGTCTAACAGTATCGTTCTCGACGATAACGGCCACAACATACGCAGCAGCGCCGAGGAAGTGAGAAAGATCCTCGACAGCCGCGGCGTTGGGCGCAAAGTAATCCTGGTAACATCTGCAATTCAGATGCGGCGTGCCAGCCTCGCTTTTGCGAATATGGGAATCCAGGTAATTCCTAGAGCTACGGACTTCTACACTTACCAGCCTGTCTCAGGAGGGAAAACCCGACTGCGCTTAGATGCGGCAGAATTCCTGCCCACAGCAGAAGCTCTGGTAATTACGACACGAGTATTCGATGAATATTTCGGGTCTATTTATTACTATTTGCGTGGCTGGCAGGCTCCCAGAGCCTAAAGCGGCAAGTTGGTGGTGTTTTTCTGAGGCAACACCGACTGCTCCCCAGATTGGTTTAACATCTCATGAGAATGTGACCTTTGTGGGGGGCTGTATTTTCTCATTCCGGCGGGATCGCCGACGGCAAAGTTTGCTGTTAATAAAAACAACACCCAAAATATAGGCTCCTCCCACTTAGATTTTGTTGGAGTTGGTGCTGGCGTTGTGACTGATTCAACGTTGACTTTGATATCTAATTTGCCTTCAATTTCTTTGCCCTTGAGAACTCCCTCCTTGCACACTCCCTTAAAAATCATTGGAGCGGGTTTTGGTGCATCTGTTTTCGGTTCGTCTGCCATTTTTTTATCCTGGGTTTGAGTAGATCCGATTGGATAGTAGATTCTCAGAGGTTCGGGGGTTTTCCGGAAAGGATTGCGCGAGCTCTGAAAAAATTAAATTAAATATGCACCCCGCCCCTGATTGGGGATTGAAAATCAGAAGTTGAAGGCATTTCAAGCTAGTGCTTGTTGGTTTTGGGTAGCAGCCCTGCCTCGAAGCTGCTACTTATCTATCTAGGTGAAAGGGAGATTTTTATGCAAATTACAGATTTTTATCAAAAACTCTCAATAAATTTATTATCTCCACGCAGCCGAAAACGTCAATACTCTTAAAGCTGAGCTTTGTTTTTGTCATGTAACAAACCGAGTTTCTCGCAGGAGCTGAAGTGGCGCAATGATTTTAAGAAACAGGTTTCGGACTCCTACAATTTTCACTTTTTGATTTTTAATTTTTGATGGGGACTAACTTACTGCATAAAGGTTTAGAACTTGCCTACAGTTGCATTCTTTTTATGAAGTTGGGAGCAAAAGCCCGTCGCGACTGCCAATCTCAAATCCCAAACGATCTAAATGTAGGTGAAGCTTGAAAATGCTTAAGTATGTCCGAAGCCAGTGAAACCGATCTTTCGCTGGCAGTTACGATCGCAACACATATTCTGTGACACCGCACCAGTTTATTTGCGCCTACCTAAATAATCGACAGTGAAAACATCCACCAGCAAACTATCTTCCCTGGAACCAGAACAACTGGCAGCTTGGGCAACAGAGGCAATCGATCGCAGTAAATTAGGTCAAATCCCCACATACGTACCTCTCCTTGCCAAAGCCGACAGACAAGGGTTTGCCGTGCAAATTCGGGCAATTGACGGTCAAATTTTGAGCTGGGGCAGCATTGTTACCACATTCCCGCTGATGAGCGCAGTCAAACCTTTCGTCTTGCTTTATTTGCTGTGCGAATTGGGCGAAAAAGCAGTTTTTGACTGCGTGGGCTGCGAGCCTTCGGAACTTCCTTTCAATTCCCTGACTCAGCTCGAAAGGGATAAAGGGAAGCCGAGAAATCCGATGATTAATAGCGGGGCGATCGCCCTAGCGTCTCTACTCCCCGGTCAAAATGCGGTTGAACGCTGTCAAAACCTGCGAAATTGGCTCAACCAACAGGCAAAAAGTCAGTTATTTGTTGACGAGTTAATGCTCGATTCGGTGAATTCAATGCCGAATCAAAAAAATTGGGATCTTGCCTTAGCAATGGTAGAATCGGGTTATCTGCAAAACTCCGAAATTGCGTTAGAAACCTACAATCGTGTCTGCTGTTTGGCGGGAACTGTGGAGGATTTGGCGAAGCTGGGAATGGTGTTGGTAAATGGTGGTGAAGCGATCGCCCAACACTGCCGCGCTGTCAAAGCTGTGATGGCTACTTGCGGTTTGTATGAAGCATCAGCCCGGTTTGCGCTGCGGGTGGGATTGCCGGCTAAGTCGGGTGTGAGTGGTGTTTTGTTGTCGGTAATTCCGGGCGAAGGGGCGATCGCATCTTACAGTCCGCCTTTGAATAAACAGGGAAATTCTGTCGGCGGTTTGTTTTTATTGGAACAAATAGCTAAATCTCTGCGGCTGAGTGTATTTGATTGAATTGGGCATGGGGCATGGGGCATAGGGCATAGGGCATGGGGCATGGGGCATGGGGCATGGGGCATGGGGCATGGCAACTAACAAATAACAAATAACCAATGACAAATAACAAATGACAACTGACAACTGACAACTGTCAACTGTCAACTGTCAACTGTCAACTGACTAATGCTTTTCGCCCAAAATAGCATAAACCACAGTTTCTTCTTTTTTGCCGCGCAATTGAATCGCTCCTACTTTTTGGCCTTCGTAGCGATCGCGCACATAAGCAAAAGTCCTCGCCGTCACCAACAAATTAAAAGGACTATCAGACACAATTTCCTTATTCATCGCCTCCAATCTAGCTGCAACATTCACAGCATCGCCGATTACAGAATAATTCAAGCGCCGGGAACCGCCAACAGTACCAGCAACTAACTGTCCAGTATGCAAACCGATCCCAAACTTAATTAAAGGTTTGGATTCAATTCTAAGCTGCTCGTTGATTTTGTGTAACCGTTCGTGCATGGCGATGCAAGCCGCCACAGCATTCAAAGCATCTTGTTGAATTTCTGCATATTCTGTGTGGCAAAAAGGCACACCAAAAACTGCCATAATTGCATCGCCGATGTATTTATCAACAACGCCGCCGTGATCCATAATACAGTCGGTCATTGCTTCCAAATAATTGTTGAGCCAGTTGAGCAAATCCCGGGCTGGCATTTTTTCCGAGATTGAAGTAAAACTGCGAATATCCATAAACAACACAGTTGCTGTAAGTTCTTGCGGTTCGAGTTCTCCTTGTTCAAATATCTCTGCTTTGCGTGCCCAAATAAGCTGAGCAGTTTCGGGGGCGACGTGTTTTTCAAATAATTTCATTAATTGTTGTTTTTCGTACTGTTCCCGCACTTGTAAAGCAGTACCAGATAAAATTAGAGTGCCGATGGGTGCCGCAACCGGAAGCCACCAAAAATAGTAGCCAAATAATACAGCAGCAGCCGTAACCCAAATTACAGGTAAACCAAGGGCGATCGCAATTCTTGCTTTAACACCTCGGTTGCACAAAACCGAAGTTGTCAGCGGGCCAATCCCGAACAATAACAAAAATTCTAGCACTACGGGCAGTCGCTTTAGTAAGCGCTGATTGAGCAAATTGTCAACCAAAGCTGCATATAAATAAACCCCAGCAGTAGTCTTGTTGAGAGGTGTAGATATCTGGTCAAAACCCGTAGCGACTAGGCCGACTAAAACTAATTTATTAGCTAAAGCTTTTTCAGGAATTCTACCTTCTACAACATCCACAAAAGCATAGGTTTGTAGATTTTGTGCTTTCCCTGGCCAGTTAATCCAGACTGTTTGTTCCTGTATATTTTGTGGCTGCGGCAGTAATACAGGATTTTGTGGGTTAGCAGCGTTGTACCTTTGAGTCATTGCTAAACCTAAGTTAGGAATGGAGTCGATAAATATTTTTGAATCGCGACTAATGCCGTCGCTGTTGGGTTCGTGCATTATATGTCCGATACCTGCGGCGGCTGCTTTTAAAGATGCTACTGGTTGTTCTTTGGTGGTTGTTGAAAGTACAATTTTGCCGTTGCTGGCGATCGCACCGGCTAACATTTTATCTTTGGGACTCGGATCGAGGAAAAGAATGTCGAAACCAACTGCTGTGGGGGGAGATTTTTTCAGGGCTGATAGCAGTTCGGTGTAGCGATTGCGGGGCCAAGGAAACATACCGTATTCCTGCAAGCTTTGCGGTTCGATCGCAATTACGGCAATTCTGTCATCCCATCCCGGATTTGGTAAAATTCCCGATTCTCGAATTTGAAATAGGGTTTTGTATGCCAAATATTCCTGGGGTTTCCAGATTCCCAAGTGCAGCATGGCGACAGACAGAATTCCGGCTGCTGCGCCTGTCAGCCAGGGAGGATTTGTGCTGAGATATTGCCGAATGCCAATGATTTGATTTTGTTTGAGATACTCGCTAAATTGTTTGAACTTCATTCAATTAGTTTGACGCAATAATTGATATGCGATCCAGATGTTTGAGGTGTTTCAGATTAGAAGACCTGGCGGTTTTAACCAGGTTTATATAAACAAAACCCGCTTAATATCGGGTTGAAGACAAGCCAGTTAAAATTACCAAAAAAAATTGGTTGAAAGTTGTTTAGGGAACTGCGAGGTTGTAATGCCTTTCTCTGACTGACGATCCTCGCACTACAATTTTGAGGCGGCGGCTGGCTGGTAAAATTCCTTGGATTTTGAATTTTCCCTGTCGATCGATCTTAATCGCTTCGTTGTTGACATAAATTATGTCGATCGGGTTAATTTGACCGCTGAAGCGATAGATATTCCCACCGAGTCTGGACAAACTGCGGACTTTGAGTTCGGCTAAGCGAGGGCTGGCTGATGGCGGTGCGGGGGGAGTTTGAGGGAAAATTTCCGTGGCGTTACCGCGGTTGACAACTACTTCGGAGTCGTTTTTGCCAGATACTCCGACTGAACCTTCAATGGTTTCGACTGCGGTTTTGCCGTCTGGGCCGACGCTGACGCCAAAGGATGTACCCCTGACTCCGGCAACACCTTCGGGGGTTTCAACTCTGACTGGGGCGGTTCTGGGAGATTTTTTTTGTTGGGCTATTTGACTGGTTTCGGCAAGTCCGCTGAATGTATTTAAGGCGGCAATTTGCTTGGGTAGGATAATTGCTGAGGTTTTGGCGGAGGCTGTGGGCGCAGCAGTTTTGCCGATCGACAATCTGACTCGCCCCCTGCTGACAAAAATCGCTGTGTCTTTTTCGCCTGAAGTGCTTGACAAATCGGATATTCTGACTGCGGTTTGTTCGGAAACTTCGACGATGCCGGTGTTGTTCTCGATCGCCAAACGGGCTGTGGAATCGGGGCCGGTGATGATTTCGTCTCCGGGGGCGAGGAGTCGATCGCCCACGACGGCGGGCCGTCCTTTCAAGGTGACTGTACCGCGAATTTGTTGAATTTCGAGCGATCGGCTTGTCGCTGTTCCTTGAGCGTTTATTGTCTTGGTTGGGGATGGATTGGCTGCCGCGATTACCGGAAATTTTGGAGACTTTGAGCCTGTTGGTGGTGCTGGGAGTCGATCGACTGAGATAACTTTAGTAGGGTTTGACTGCTGTTTGGGGGATGGAGACAGCGGACTGTCGATCGTAGAGCTCCATGCTGGAAGAGTTGCCAGCACAGCTAAGGATAAGCCCAGAAGGGGAATTTTGGTCGATCGCCAGCACGTAAAAATTTTATTCATAATTTCTATTTTGTCATGTTGAAGTTCCAAGACTTCATTTCCTTTATTAGACTCCTTCAATCCGGCAAGCGTTCCATTTTTTTTGCCATAAAACAGCAGCAAAAATAAACTTTCTCAGCAGCAAAGCTTAGCATTAAATCTTCTTTTTGTTGTCATATTTTAGTAAACTGTTACAACGAGGCATTTTCGTCTGATTATATCTGCGGTTTTTGGAGTTCTCCCGACCAAGAGTCTTGCGCAACAGTAGATTTAGCCGCTCTCAATAAAAGAGAGCGAATATTTATATATAGCAAACATAAAATTAGTTACTGCTCGTGAAGCTCTTTTGGCTTCGGCCGGAAGGATGAATAATTGGCAATAAATCATGTAGTTGTGGCAATTAATAAAAAGATTCCCTTTGGGAAGTGATAAAAAATAATTATATAAGTGATGCGGGTGGGTTTGGGAGTCGAGCTTGTGCCTGTAGAACCAACGCTGGCTGAGTCGATCGACAAGGGGGCAAAGATCGAGCAACTCCGACTAGAATACCGTCTTTTAGGGAAATTCGATCGAAATTTCGCTGGAAAATCATGGTGGGCGATCGGGCCCGGTGGTGTTGCTGCTCGATCGAGACCGCCAAACTGTAAAATGAACCCTTGTATATATGTTATGTAGAGCAGGAGAACAATTTCAGTGGCAATAGAAGTAGGTCAGAGAGTTAAGGTGCGCCGTCTCAGAGATCGGATACCTGCAAATATGGTGGGCAAGATAAAGGAAAATCCAGTAGGCACTGTTGACGGATTCAGAATGGTTGATGGCAGCGGAGTAGGCGTGATTGTCAAGTTTGACGTTGGTTTTGCGACTTGGTTCTTTGAAGATGAGCTAGAAGCCGTTTAGTAGAAGGCAGTTCGGCAGTGGGGAGTGGGCAGTTGTTAGTTGTCAGTTGTCAGTTGTTATTGGTAGCAGCTAACAACTCAGACATCAGGAATCAGAAAGAACAACTACCTACAGCCCACAGCCCACAGCCCACTAACCAGTAGACAAGAGTGCAAAAATCGTAGAAGGGCGTAGCATTTGGACATAAAATCTTAGGTTTAACCGATAAAATTTCGCCCAAATGCTACGCCCCTACATATACATTTCGACTTTTGCAAGAGATCTA
>NZ_JAUBOJ010000306.1:0-9679 GCF_036700185.1 Microcoleus sp. BM001215392
CTAGTCCCAACCAAATAGAGCGTAGTAAGGTAGGAATTTTTAGGCAGTTTACCCTAGCCTCGTACAATCAAAGTGGTAGTCGCTAACACCGTTCTAGTTTGATTGCACACCTCAAATATTACTACTTAAGGCTTTTTAAGATTGAGCACAGCCTCTGATAGGTGGCGCTTGATTGCTTTTAATGCCACATTTCGGGCAGCATTTAATCCAGAGTGAGCCTTGTACCCACCAACAGTCGCCACTAATGCAGCTCCAGGCTGATAACCCTCAAATCCAAGTAAGTCAGGCGGAAACTTAGCTCCTCTCCAAAGTGGCTCTCCCCACGGACTAAGACGGCTCGTATTCATCGGGCTGACGCGAGTTGTCAGAATTGCATAATCTTGATACGCAATTCGCTTGACTTGCTCAAAAACCTTTCCCTTGAGCCAGTAGGCGCGTTTTTGGTTTGATCTTCTAGAAAATTTGCCTTTTTGGGGACGAAGATTACCTAGATGTTCAAAACTAATTACATCCACTTTCCAGTGCTTTGCAAACTCAACAAGCTTCCTTGCAACAGCCCTAGAAAAGTCAATTTCTCTAGCCGTTATTGAGTCCCATTTCGATTTCGCAAAGCCACGACTTACTATTTTGGTTTGTCTCATTTTAATGGCAATTCGTCCTAGATCCCGCTTCCTACGAGCTACATGACGCGACTGGTTGATCAAGTGTCTAGCGAGCTCAGTCGTTTCGCCTCTGTCGTTGGTTTCTAGAACGGTTGCAATGACAATAAACTTGTCGAGATCCATGTCAATCCCGCAGGTTCTAAATGCGGTTTTAGACATGAGTCCCTTTATACCTCCAGTTGCAGGGACATACTTTTCCAGCGGAAAAACCAGCCACAAAGAACCGTTTTGTACCTGAATTCTTGGAGAACCTTTTACCCATTCCGTCGAAATAGCAGGACATTGGTATTGGTGCTTGATCCACTTCCATGAATCACCTACTCGCATTTTCAAAACAATGGAGAAGCCATCATCCTCTTTCCACATCCCTGAGTCGTACTGCGGGTTAAACCGGAACACTCTAGGGTGAACGGGGGGTTTGTGATGCCTCATTCGATTCGGACGATTCAACCATTTTTGATAGGTTGAATTCCAGCTTTCGTAAGCGCCGATGGCTTGTCGGATTGCGGCTCTTTTTAATGGAGAAGGGAAACCATTGATAAACTGATGACCAGCGGTTAGTAGTTCGTAGAATCGCCAACCACCATTAGACTGAACCGGAATGCTAACGCCTTGAGGATTTTCGGCAATTAACAGGAAATAAAAATGCACTACTTCGTTATAAGCATCTTTGGTTTCCTGCATATCAAATTTTGAGCGAATTAATTTCGCTTTAACTGATTTGGTGGCGATTGAATATCCTTTTTGGCGTTTGAGCATTTCACAATGATATTGCAATATACTCCGATTCGTCAATAGGTTCCGAAGACTTTTTGTCGGCCGTTATTTCTTCTTTGCTAATGGTCTTTGTATCGTCGCAAAAAGTAAAGACGACTACTAAAGCAGTGCATAATACTCATGAAATCCTGCATCAATTCAGCGTAAATAGATACATCACTGAAACGATCCGATATATAAAGAAATACTCCAGTATACTCCAATATTCTGTTTTCTAGTGATTAGACTACTACAAATGCGATCGCTCGCAGCGATCCCAAAATTTGTAACGGGACTCCAACAAAAACTGAGACAAAAAAGGCTTCAAACCCAGACATATTAAAGACTTTTAGCTCCAATGTGCCTGACTCCAGTATCAATCATGTTTCAGGCAGTTTTAGGTCATAGACCTCACGCTCCTTGCCCACAGACGTTTTCAGCCACTTTAGAAGCTAGAAAATGTTTAAGTCCCGCTCATAACTTCTAACTAAAATTAACTGCTAAAGTTCTTGACATTTGTGGCTATGTGTGGTTTAGTTTGCAGTCCCCATATTTGGATAAAAAAATATTTGTAAATGTTAAGTTTTTATTAAATTAAGTATTATAATTGTGATAACTTCCAACTAAGTATTTATTCTCAATATCATGATAGCGGATCAATTTCCTTGGCTGACCGCAATAGTCATGCTACCCCTCGTAGCTTCCCTCGCCATCCCTTTTATACCCGATACAGACGGCAAAACTGTGCGTTGGTATGCCCTGGGCGTAGGCATTGCAGACTTTGTATTAATGTGTTGGGTGTTTTGGACGCACTACGATCCAAGCATCTCTACTTTCCAAATTGTCGAGAAATATTCCTGGATACCCTCTTTAGGCCTCAACTGGTCTGTTTCGGTTGACGGATTGTCGGTTCCGCTGGTGTTGTTGGCGGGATTGGTGACGACGCTATCGATTTTTGCTGCATGGGAAGTCGATCGCAAGCCAAAACTCTTCTACTTCCTAATGCTGGTGATGTACTCGGCACAAATCGGAGTATTTGTCGCCCAAGACATCATGTTGCTGTTCATTGTCTGGGAATTAGAACTAATTCCGGTGTACTTGCTAATCTCGATTTGGGGCGGACAAAACCGCCGCTACGCAGCTACCAAATTCTTGATTTACACCGCCGGCGCTTCTATCTTTATTCTGATCGCTGCCTTAGCAATGGGATTCTACGGCGGAGGAAACGTTACCTTCGACATGGTAGAACTGGGCTTGAAGGACTATCCGCTAGGTTTAGAAATCCTACTTTATGCCGGATTGTTTATTGCCTTCGGCGTCAAACTGGCGATTTTCCCCTTCCACACGTGGCTACCTGATGCCCACGGTGAAGCATCTTCTCCTGTGTCGATGATTCTGGCCGGCGTGTTGCTGAAAATGGGCGGCTACGGACTGATTCGCCTGAATTTAGAACTTCTTCCCAAAGCACACGTTTATTTTGCACCGATTATGGCGGTGCTCGGCGTAGTTAACATTATTTACGGCGCGCTGAATTCCTTCGGCCAAACCAACATGAAGCGCCGCTTGGCGAATTCGTCGATTTCTCACATGGGATTCGTGTTGTTGGGTATTGCTTCCTTCACGGATTTGGGAATCAACGGGGCGCTGCTGCAAATGATTTCCCACGGTTTGATCGCCTCAGTATTGTTTTTCCTAGCTGGCGTGACTTACGATCGCACCCATACCATGATCATGGACGAGATGGGCGAGATTGGCAAAGTAATGCCGAAAGTGTTTGCCTTGTTTACGGCGGGCGCGATGGCTTCTTTGGCACTCCCTGGGATGAGCGGTTTTGCTAGCGAATTGTCAGTGTTTGTGGGCGTCGCAACTAGCGATATGTACGGTACTTCTTTCCGCGCAGTAATAGTGTTCCTGGCGGCAGTGGGACTGATTTTGACACCGATTTATTTACTCTCGATGCTGCGACAGTTATTTTATAACTGTGGAACATTGGCAGCTTGCGATCTTGAGGATCTAAATTTGCAGAATCAGCGAAACAATCTGGATGAAGCGGTTTGTTTCGGTAATAGTTGCGTTTTGCCTGGTGATGCACCGTTTATCGATGCTCAACCTCGCGAAGTGGCGATCGCATTTTGCTTTTTGATCCCGATTGTCGGCATTGGTTTTTATCCGAACATGGCGATGCAGGTTTATGACGCGAAGACTGTGGCTGTTAACGCCGAAGTCCGCCAGTCTTACACCCTCATCGTTCAACAAAATCCTCAGATTTATGCAAAGGGATTTTTGGTTCCCAAAATTGCACAGGCTCCAGCAGTGCCTGCTTTGGGCAAAATTACCGGGTCTGAATCTGCATCGGTTTTGGGTATTGTCAAATAATCTTATCCAATTCTGTTGTTTCTGAAAATTGGGCGATTGCTTTTGTTAAAGGGCGATCGCTTTTTTGTGGCCCAAGCAAGAAGGCAGAACGAAGCGTAGGGTGCGGATACATCGAAAATTCCTCAGAAAAAATCGACAATCTGATAGATCGGCACCTTAGACTTCTTGCACTCCCAAGCTTTGCGATCGCGAAATTATCTGCGTTTATCTGTGTCGATCTGCTTTAGATCTGCGGTCGATCGGCTCGCATCAAAGATTTCTGCAAGAAGTCTCTCATACCATTTATAAAAACTATTGCTACAAAACAATTTTTTGGGTTGTTTGCTCAACTATCCTGTAAGGTGCGTCGCCCTGCGATTGTCGCTGGAAATGAAAATTTTTTTATGACGACACACCCTACAAATACTGTTGCATTAGTTTTCACGATCGATCTAATTTGCCGACCACAATCTTAGCGCCGAATTTCTGCAATAATCTGCGCTAAATTTTCCCTCGCATATCCAACCTCAAGCATCGATTTATCTGCCAAATTCGAGGCAACTTTCGTCAGGATAGTTAGCGGTTCTTCAAAGCCTGCATTTTTCATAAACAACACTTGCAGTCGATTTTTTACTAATTCTAAAATAGAAATAGATCCCGTTGCTTCGATTTCTTTTTCTCGCTCCATACTCTGGCTGAGATTATGAGTTTTTAACAGCCAAATTCTTTCTATTCCTTGCGTATTAATTGTTTCTAAAACTTCCGCAAAAATTCCATCGACTAATCTTTCGCTGACATATTGCACGATTAAAGGCTGAAGCATAAAAACAGTTTCGCCGCCCTGAATCATTTTTTCAATCAGCGAGCGACGACCCAGAGAATCGAGATTTTTTAACAAATCCGAAAGCGACAAATCGACCAACATCTGCTCTCGTAAAGTCGCCAGGGAAATCGGACTTTGAGCAATAGCCAGCCTGTAGGAAATCTCTTGTTCCGATCTCGACATTCGATCGAACTGCTGCGCGAGCAGATTGCTGATGCGTTCTTCTATAAATAATGCCGTCGCTGCCAAAAATTTGCCAATATTCCCCTCAAAAAAATCGTTAATCGTGGTCGCCACAATCTTTAACGCTAACAGATTGCCTCCGTACCGAGTTAACAATAATTCCCATTCTCTGTCTTGAGGAAATAAGCCTTTTTTTTGGAAAATTTCGCGGGAAATTTCATCAGAAATACCAGGCTTTAAAGACCGCACTTTGTCTCCCGCGAGCAAACTCAGTTCTGTAGGTTCTTCTGCACTAACTAAGACAAAACAGCTCTGGTGGTTCACCTCACAGAGCCGTACAATTAAATCTGCATAGCCTTCGCAGCCTTCGCGGTAATGTCCTGCTAGTTCTTCGGGTCGCAGCACTGCTTCAAAATCGTCTAAAATCAGCAGACAGCGCTGCTTGCGCAGGTACTCGACTAAGCGCGAAATTTGGGCGTTGAGGTCGATCCTGTTCGTTGATGAGCCTCCCGTAGGGGCGACCTGAACTAATGGCCGATCGGGTTTTTGTTGGTTAGAAAAAAGTTGAATTAAGCTCGCGAGGAAGTCCGACGGAGTGTCTGCCGATCGCAGCGAGCGCCAAATCACAAAATCAAACTCCTGCTGTACTTGTTTTGCAAACTCCACCGACAAAGTTGTTTTACCGCTACCAGCTAAACCGAGCAGGGCTACGACGCGACAATTATCGGACACTATCCACTGCTTTAAAGTAGTTAATTCTTCAGTCCGCCCGTAAAAAACCGAGACATCGGGTGCTTGGCCCCAATCTTCATGTCGGCGCCCGTTAGCGTTAGCGAAGCGATCAAACGGAAAGCGATCGAATGCAAAGCCCTCCGAGAGGAGCGGCATTTTGAATAGAGAACCTTTACCTTGGGGACTAAAATCGCTTGTTTCCTGCTCGCTGTGGTATGAAAAAAACAACTGATGTCTCAATTCCGACAACTTTCCAGGGCCGTTCCCCCCAATCTGAAACTTTTTATAAACTTCCCCGAGTCTTTTGCGAACTGCGATGTCGCTAATGCCGAGTTTCGTGGCGATGGAAGCCGTTGATTGACCGTCTAGAGCCATAAACAGTGTCTCTAACTCGGCATCTGTGACACCGCGCTGTTTAGCGATCGTTTGCACAAAGTTTTGAGGAATCGGAGTAGTCAAGGTAGGAATCTCGCCTGTAGTAAAAATCTATCTTCTATTATATTCTTTGAGTTCTCGCGGGCGAACAATTGAACCTGCAAAAGTTCAGCTTGCTTCTGGCTGTTTCGGCTATTTTTGATCGATCGATATCAGCAAGAAGGCAGAAGCCCTTCCTTCGGCTACGCTGACTGACAAGTCTGCTTCGTTCGCGGTAACAAGAAGGATGCAGCAAAAAGACATACACAGCAAGCTTTAGAGCTATTCATCTTTGATGTTTAATTAGGTTTATTTTTCTTACCTAATTATAAGTCTTGACACCTGTTCAAAAAAGCAATGCAACACCAAATAGCCTCCCAACCCTGATAAAATGAGCAATTTTATGTCGGATATAACAACAGCAATAAAATGATTCGGCCGCGGTTATTTATCCGACACGTTCTCAACTTTAGCAGCTTTGTCTCAGCCAAAAACCTGAGTGCTAGCCCGGTATTCTTCTGCTGAAAGCAGCCGCCAATTCCCCTCGCCCAAAAGTTCTAAAACCTGCTCGTGATATTTCAACAAACTCAATCGGTGGCCGACACTCACAAATGTAGTTTTAGTTGCTTGCAACTGCTCGTATAAATGTTGCTCGTTCTTCAAATCCAAAGCACTTGTTGCCTCATCCAAAATAGCATAGCGCGGTTCGGTCAACAACAATCTGGCAAAAGCTAAACGCTGTTGTTCTCCCAGGGACAAAATCTCAGCCCAATCTAAATCCGCATCAAAACCGCCCAATCTGTCAGCCAAATCTGCTAAGTTTACTGATGCCAAAACGCGGCGCAATTCTTCCTCATCAACCTGGCTGGTGGTGTTCGGATACAGAAGTTGCGATCGCAAACTACCCAAAATCATATAAGGACGCTGCGGCAAAAACAGCATTTCTCCCAAGGAGGGCCGCACCAAACGACCCGTTCCCGAGTCCCACAAACCCGCAATTGCTCGCAGCAAAGAACTCTTCCCAGCACCGCTTTGACCGACAATTAACAGGCCTTCACCGGGCTGCACTGCTACCGACAAATCCCTAATCAAAGTCTTTTGATGTTTCGGAGTATCTAAGGTAACGTGTTGCAGCGCCAACTGCGAATCTACTACCACATCTATAGCCGTTTCTCCTGCACGATACACTGCCCTTTCTGCTTCCAAAGTATCTGTAAATACAGTCAAACGATTGATACTAGCTGCAAAAGAACTTAGGGGTTCAATCTGAGTTACCACTACCGAAAAAGCGCCTAAAACCTGACTGAAAGCAAAACCTGCTTGAGTGATATCTCCAAATTGGATTGTATCTGTTTTGTCTGCAAAGTAAGCAGGAGCTAGAAACAAAGCCGGAATAATCACCACAGCATATCCGTATCCCGTTGTAAAATAATCCAGATTTCGCTGCCAGCCAATTAGCAAATTAAAATTGTGGAATACTTCAATAAACCGATGTTTTATTTGCTTCGCTTCCTGCTCCTCACCCCTGTAAAAAGCAATAGATTCAGCATTGTCGCGAATGTGAACCAGTCCGTAGCGGAAGTTAGCTTCTTTTTTGAGTTGGTTAAAATTAAGAGGCACTAATCTTTGACCAAAAATCAGAGTGGCAACCGTCCCCAAGATAGCGTATACAATCAAGAAAATTGAAAGCTGTTTTGAGATTGACCACAGGATACCAGTGAAAGATATAATGTCAACTATTGAACCTAGGATTACGAGCAAAAATGCCAAACTTGTACGAGTAAATGATTTGATATCTTCAGAAATTCGTTGGTCGGGATTGTCAATTTCCTTTTGTGAGTTTATTTCGTAATAAGCCCGATTCTGAAAATACTTGTCCAGGAACTTATCTGTCATCCACTCCCGCCAGTAGAGACTCAATTTATCTTGGATGTAGCGGTAAATTACCACAATGGGAGTGCCTACTGCAAAAACCCCTGCATAAACAAACAGATATTTCCAGTAATTGAGCTGGTCTTTTTTTGCTAGTGCTGTATTAAAAAAGTTACCTACATAACTAATTATCACATTTAGACCGCTGACTGAGAGGGACAAAAAAAGCAGAAAAGTCAATAAAGCCCAAGGCTGCCAGTGCCCAGTCAGTCTGCCTTTGAACCTCATAAAAGCCACGAAAGGAATAATTAGCATTAAAGCTACGATCGCAATTATCGGTGAGTAGATAATTCCTTTGATCAAAGTAGCTAAGCCCGCCGCAACCCCGTTAAAAGCCTCAGGAAAAAAGAGTTGAGCACCCAAACTCACAACACTGACGAGTACAAACATCGCAGCGAATAGAAATATCAACAACAGTGCTACTAATCCTAGAAAAACCCTGCCGCCCCCAGGCTCTAAAGGATAAAAGTAAGGCTGAGCGATCGCAATAAATCTCTCCCACAACTGACGGTTAAATCGATTCATCTTTGCTTTTTACAGAACTACTTAGACTTTTCTAAGATAGCAACTTTTGCGATCCATTGCTCAACTAATTGATTCGAGACTTGAGGGAAAAAATTTGTCAAGGCCACAGACAGATGCTTGTTTCCCGACTCATGTCAGGGAGACTAAAAAAGTTGGGAGTTTAGTTGAAGCTGGCAGATTCATCTGTAGAGTAAAGTCTCAATTCGCGAATCTAAAATCTTAAATCGATGGGTTCGGAAGAAGCCGCGCTGTGTCCGATCGCCTCCGACGGCGATTGACTGCTGTAAAATCGCTGGCTAATCCCCAAAATCACTTGTTTCATCACCCAATACAAAACAGCAATTACTACAAAAGTTGCAGCCATTACTACAACTGGACGCTTACCAATCAAGTCATTCATGACGGTGTTAACCAACGCATCGGGGTTAGTCAGAATGTCCCAAGTGTTGAAGCGGATAAATCGCCCTAAATAAATGCCGATCGCCGAAAGTGCGTGTATAGTTATTTCCGTTGCCAGGATAATTTTACCCCAACCCTGTTGCTTCAGATAGTAACCCAAATTCATCACCGACAGCACGTAAGATCCAAATCCGAGCAGCATAAATACCAGATACTGCGGGATCAAAGCCAGAGTCACAGTCCACACCGAGTGTTCCTGTTTGATCTGCTCGATCAGGTGAATGATATCAGTTAAAACGTAGGGTGCATTGGGTAAAAATGCGATCGACCAGAAAAACCCCCCCCACCAGCGGAGAGAGCGAACTCCGCGTTGTCGCAGTACCCAGATATCAACAGCCATCAGGGCTAGCGTAATCGCGATCGCCCCCAAAAAATAAGTTGTGCCCACATCCTGTACAATGTGCTTGATGTAGGACAAGACATGGCGCGTGCTCGGCAAAAAAGTAGCGCCCAAGAGAATGCAAGTACCCCACAGCAGCCAGCGCGATCGAGGTTTGCGGAACAGCCAAAAACTCAAAGCCAGCGGTACTAAAGCTAAAAACAAATTCCAAGACATCCAGCGGACATTGTGTCCCATTGCTGTGAGCGCTTCCAGGATTAATCCCATCATGTCGGTTTTTATCCAATTAAAGGTTGATGCAGCACCGCTTTCTCAGCAGCTTGAATCTATCTTAGTCGCTCTAGCATTTGGAATAGTTGGCAGTTGACAGTCTGATTTTTAGGGTGTGTGAACTCGCCACTTCTGGCTCCCCACCTGAAAATTCGGGTATAGATCTCTTGCAAAAGTCGAAATGTATATGTAGGGGCGTAGCATTTGGGCGAAAATTTATCGGTTAAA
>NZ_JAUBOJ010000307.1:0-9645 GCF_036700185.1 Microcoleus sp. BM001215392
AAAAATCGGAAAACACCCTAAAATTATCTGCGTTTATCTGTGTTTATCTGTCTGAAATCTGCGGTTTCTGTATCGAAAAGAAGACTTATGCAATTCAAGTCTAATGACAACTGACAACTGACAACTGACAACTGACAACTGACAACTGACTTAAAAAGGTTTTAAACACTTGTCAAAAAAATACATAGCAGCAATCGACCAAGGAACCACCAGCACCAGATTTATCATATTCGATCGCCTGGGACAGATAATTTGCAGCAACCAACAAGAACACCAACAGATTTATCCACAACCGGGATGGGTTGAACACAATCCCGAGGAAATTTGGCAGCGCACCCAAAGCGTAATTAAAAATACCCTGGAAATCGGCAATATCGATGCAAAAGATATTGCAGCGCTCGGCATTACCAACCAGCGCGAAACTGCAATTGTTTGGGATAAAAATACGGGAAAATCTTACGGAAATGCGATTGTTTGGCAAGATACCCGCACTCACCAAATTTGTACTAGCTTAGCAGAATTTGACGGTAAAGATCGATTTAGATCGCGCTGCGGTTTGCCACTAGCAACTTATTTCAGCGGCCCAAAAATTAAGTGGATGCTGGACAATATCGCTGGATTGCGGGAAGCTGCAAATCGAGGCGATGCGATTTTTGGCAATATCGATTCTTTTCTAATTTGGCATCTCACCTGCGGCGCGCACGTTACCGATGTTACCAACGCCAGTCGCACGATGCTGATGGATTTGCAAACCCTCGATTGGGATGCGGAAACTCTGGAAATCATGGGAATTCCCCCCCAGATGCTGCCGGAAATTTGCCCTTCGAGTCATATTTTTGGCACTGCAAAAGGATTGTTAGATAATGTTCCAATTGCTGCTGCTTTAGGAGATCAGCAAGCAGCTTTGGTTGGGCAAACTTGTTTTAGTGTTGGCGAGGCTAAAAATACTTACGGTACGGGCTGTTTTATGCTGCTGAATACTGGTGAGGCGATCGTCCCTTCAACGCAAGGATTGCTGACAACAGTCGCCTACAAGCTCGGAGAATCGCCCGCTGTGTATGCCCTGGAAGGCTCTATTGCGATCGCCGGAGCATTAGTCCAGTGGCTGCGCGACAACTTGGGTATCATCAACACATCTGCGGAAGTAGAAACATTAGCAAATACTGTCGAAGATAGCGGTGGAGTTTACATTGTACCCGCCTTTTCTGGACTCTACGCGCCCTACTGGCAAGACAGCGCCCGGGGAGTAATTGCAGGTTTAACTCGCTACGTGACTAAGGCACATATTGCTCGCGCAGTATTGGAAGCGACAGCTTGGCAAACACGGGAAGTATTGGATGCGATGAATCAGGATTCTGCGGTGCAGCTTTTGTCTTTAAAAGTAGACGGAGGTATGGTGAAAAATCACACACTAATGCAGTTTCAGAGCGATGTTTTGGGAGTGCCTGTGGTGCGGCCTGTGGTAACAGAAACTACTGCCCTGGGCGCTGCTTGTGCGGCTGGTTTGGCGGTGGGTTTTTGGAGCCAGCTAGCCGAATTGCGGGATAATTGGGCGGTGGATTGTATTTGGGAACCCCAAATGTCGATCGCACTTCGGGAGCAAAAATTCCGCTTTTGGAAAAAAGCAGTTACCCGCACCTTCGACTGGGAAGAATAAATCACGAATACTGTTGGTTAACAGTTTAGCTTAATCTCCTGTAGTACCGCAGTCCGGCAGGGGTTTAAACCCCTGCCTCATAGCGAAAGTCGGTTGAAACCGACTCAAGAGTTATGTCGGAATTATTGCTCTCTCTTGTCTCCCTCTGTGTTCTCTGTGTCCTCTGTGGTTAAATAATTCCATTCCAACCGGAAACGATACTAATCCAAAATATGTATTTAATGATATCATGAAGTTAAACACGATTGCTTGACTTGTAACTCAATGATTTTGTCACCTCAATTTAAAATAATTCTCACCCTCATCCTATTAATACTGACACTGGCATTTGCAGAAATTGCCACTAATTCCCAAATTGCGATCGCAGATACAGCGACAACTCCCGCAACCGCAACCGCCGCCGAAGTCTTCAACACCAACTGTGCAGGCTGTCACATCAACGGTAGCAACATTATCAGGCGTGGCAAAAACTTAAAACAAAAAGCTCTCAAAAAATACGGCATGGATTCCATCGCCAATATTTCAAATTTAGTAACCAACGGTAAAGGTATTATGCCCGGTTACAAAAACCGTTTGTCGGAACAACAAATTATCGATGTTTCCGCCTACGTGCTATCCCAAGCAGAAACAGATTGGAAATAAATCGGAGGTATTGGAAGTTGAAAAACCATAAGAGTTGGCGCAAAATTTTAACTATCATTAGCTTGTGCTTGTATCTAATCTTAGCCATCACCCAGCCCGTTTTCGCCTCAATTCACAAATATCCAGAAAGAGCCGATAGAGTAATGTTTCGCTCGGTACAAAGCCTGCGCGATACTGATGACAGAGCATGGCAAGTAGTTTTGTACAAGCGAGTACAGTCGGGATTGGTAAACTCTTTTAACCTGAGATTGGTAGGATTTCCCGGCACAGAATTGCAGCACCCTGTCCCCCTGAATGTGGCTGCGGGAAGTCGCAAAATTGGTAAAGCCAATGATATTTGGAGCGAGTCAGATTTGCCGATCAATGTCGGAGAATATGATTTTAAATCAATCATTACACAAGTCGAAAGCAATCAGCCTTTGCGGTTGAGCTTGCCCGTTAAAGGCGCACCAGAAACTGAACTGCTGGTTCCTCCTTTTGCTGTTAGAGAATGGCGGCTGTTATTAGATACAAAGTAAAATATACCTATTCGATCGCACTCTACACTGATTATATAGACAGGTTTGTGTATCAAAAGTTACTATGCTTAAGTATGCCTTAAGTGAGATTTCAGCTATTTGCAGATAATTGTGAAACAAACTCTAAATCGAGTTAGTCTTGTGACGTAACTAGACTATTTATCGTGCGTGCCTTCAGGGTGGATGACTATGAGTTTAATCAGTACAATTGTCCGAAAAGCTTTGGAAACTGGCTATCTAACGGTTGAGTCCGAAGAACTGTTGCGACAGCAGTTGCAGATGACTAAGTACGGTTTAGAAGATTTTGAGGCTTTTATTACTTTGCAAAAAGAGGTGATGGAAGGTCGGGTAAGACAGCAGGCTTTGGAATTGTTGCGAAGTAGCAGGTGTTCTCTAACTGCTTGAATAAAGTTCGATCGCCCTTTTGGATAAAATAGCCCAGCATCTTCTATTTTATGCTTAATTTGAAATTAGTCGGGCGATCGAACTTGACAAAAATCCCCAAATCAGCAATAATCATAGATTGTCTGTCTAAATCCTGCTCGGATCAGGTCGAGACATTCCAAAAGCTGGAGAGCAGTCAGCAGTCAAAAGTCAAAACTCCTCACCCAAAAGTTCACGGGCGGGGACAGCACTTTTGACCAATGACTAACCAGCTACCTGTACGGCAAACCCAACGACTATCCCATGACCTACGCAATTATTGAGACTGGCGGCAAACAATTTCGAGTAGAACCGGGCCGCTTCTACGACATCGAACTGCTTCACGTGGAAGCTGAATCAAAAGTCACCATTGACAAAGTATTTCTGATTCAGCACGAAGATGACGTTCACATCGGTCAGCCTTTGCTAGAAAATGCCACTGTAGAAGGAACTGTGCTGCGACATTTCCGTGGCCGCAAAGTCCTCGTCTACAAGATGAAGCCGAAAAAGAAAACTCGGAAGAAAAAAGGCCACCGTCAAGAAACAACTCGGTTTATGATTGACTCTATTACAGTCAATGGTGTTGTTTTGGCAGCGAGAGATTTGACTCAAGCAGTTGTTGAAACTCCCCAAACCGGCGAAATTGAATCAGAATAAGCTATGAAGCATTTAAATTGGGTATTTGGGACGCTGCTCTTAGCCACGTCCCACAGAAATTTGATTAATTTTTGACATACAACAATTTAAATGCGGCAACAGCTTAAAAAATAGTAAATACAGTTTGAGGATATTATGGCCCACAAGAAAGGTACAGGCAGCACGCGCAACGGTCGCGATTCTAATTCCCAGCGTTTGGGTGTCAAAAAGTACGGCGGTCAAGTTGTCAAAGCTGGCAACATTTTGATCCGTCAACGCGGCACGAAGGTTCACCCTGGTAATAATGTTGGTATCGGCAGAGATGATACTTTGTTTGCTTTGGTTGATGGTGTCGTGACTTTTGAAAGAAAGGGCAAAACTCGCAAGAAAGTCAGCATTTATCCTGTGGTTGCGGCTGTTGCTGC
Organism: Microcoleus sp. BM001215392; assembly: GCF_036700185.1. Taxonomy (NCBI): domain Bacteria; kingdom Bacillati; phylum Cyanobacteriota; class Cyanophyceae; order Oscillatoriales; family Microcoleaceae; genus Microcoleus; species Microcoleus sp. BM001215392. Next base: position 4,302 of record NZ_JAUBOJ010000307.1, read on the forward strand.
ACCTGTGGCTGAAGCTGTCGCAGTTTAATTTTGATATTTCGCGGCGTTGTTTAAGTCTCTTTTGTTTGTCTCGAAGTCTCGCTCCCCCCTAGCCCCCCTTAATAAGGGAGGGACAAGATAATTAATTCAAAGTCCTCCTTCTTTCTTAAGGGAGGGACAAGAGAATTAATTCAAAGTCCCCCTTCTTAAGGGGGATGCGAGGGGGATCTAGACTTCGCCTACAAGCGACATTTATTCCTCTTGAAGAGATTGATTAGCTAATTTCTAGCTAGCCTCCTCCGACGATTGTCACAACTTCTAGGATGTCGCCCTTTTGTATCTTTGTGGTTTCCCAAAATTGTTTGTGCAGGATTTCGCCGTTGTACTCTACAGCTACTAAGCGCGGGTTTAATCCTAATTCTTCTAGTAATTTTGGTAACGGTGTGTCGATCGCACAATTGCGATTTTCTCCGTTAACTTGCAGCCCAATTTGATTTGTCATCACTCAAATATTATCAGTTTTTAGGGCGGGTTTTGTACAAAAATTATATTTCAATACCCTCGAGATAAGAAGACGGGCGCGGTTGAAACCGCAAAGCGAGTCAGACACTCACGCGACGGGAGCGGGTTGAATATCGGTATACTCAACCCGCCCGACAAATTGCCCATCAACCTAGGTTTTCGCCAGCAAAGCTTTCTGAGCTTTCACATTCTGCATCCGAATCAACTGCGAGATGAAAAACTGCGTGACTAAAGTCGGTTGTTCTGCGTCCATAATCGATCGCACTACGGCAACTCTTTGAGCTCCGGCATTCAACACTTCATCGAGGTTGTTGATATCAATTGAGCCGATCGCAAACCAAGGAACCGGAGACTTACCAGCAGCATACCGCACATAGTCCAAACCCGCCGCCGGCTTGTTGGGCTTCGTCGGAGTTTCATACACAGGCCCAACTCCAATATAATCGGCTCCCGCATCAATCGCTCGCTGCATTTCCTCGCCATTCGTCGTCGAACAGCCGACGATGCGTCCCGGGCCGAGCAACCTGCGCGCTTCGGCTACAGGGAAATCCTGCTGTCCTAAGTGTACGCCGTCGGCATCCGCGGCGATCGCCAAATCCACGCGATCGTTCACAATCAGCAAAGCGTCGTAGCGGTGACAAAGTTCGCTCATCTGCCGCGCGTTGGCCAGTCTTACGCCGTCGTCGGAGTTTTTGTCGCGGTACTGCACCAAAGTCACCCCACCTTGCAAAGCAGCTTCCACGACTGGTAACAAGTTGTCTCTGGGCGAAGTTACAAGGTATAACTGCGATCGAAGTAACTGCTGGTAGCGGCGATAAGCTAGCAAATCGCTTTCGAGAGTGTAAACCCGATAGCGCATCTGCTTAAAAGCCTTGCCCATATTGGGATCGTAAACTTTGCCGTACTCTTCGAGTACCCGCAAAGCTTCTTCCACCCGACAGAAATTCGCCTCCAGTAGCTGCTGGATGCTCGCACGCTGCTCCTCTTGCGGGTGAGTCAACTCCGTCCCCGGATCTGCCGGCGTATCCCTAGCGCTGCGCAATTCTGCGGTGTGCCAAGCTGCCAATTCCTGGCGCAGTTGCTTGCACTCAGCGGCAAAATCGGCGCTATTGAGACCAAACCTGCACCATTCTTCAATAATTCTCAACCCTTCGCGCGATCGATCTAGATTCGCATCTAAAATCCGGCAGAGGGCGGGCTGTGCCGGTAAAGTTCTGTTTTGTTTCTCGGTCATTCAGAACCACCTTTCTTAAACTAATCCTAGCAGTCTACCCGCTACATTCTCCCACGGCATCAAGATTCTGGTGAAGGCGATCGACCTAATTTTGCGATCCACCGCTTTAAATTTGACAAATTTTTAAGTTTTATGGCATTTCAAAAAAACAAAGCATAATGGATCAAACTCGATCGTAGTGGAATCGTTAAGCTGCATACCACACTTCGGAGGAAAGCCGTGAGGTTCGCAGAACAACAAAAAAAATTAAGGGAGAAAAACCCCAGCAGGCGGGTGAGATTAAAATTCGATCGCCCAAACCCGACACGAAACACGGGATGGGAAATTTGGCTCCAAGATAAATTGTGTTTTTTTTTGACACTTCTCTGCCTGAAGGCAAGAGGATTCTCAAGACGGCAAAGCCTCAGTAGACCTTGATTCTTAACGGCTGGGCTCTCGCAGCCTCTACACAGTCCGGTAAAACCATTCTGCTTACTTTTACGTCCAATATTTGCAGCACCATTAGTATCTGAATTAATCAAATGTCCTTCCTTGCTTCTATACAATCCACGCTTCACCCGCTTACCAGAGAACTGGTAGGTAGCTGGTTTGTCGGCATTGTAAATAGGCATATCATCACCATCCAAAGCACTCGCCTTACTGGTGTAGGATTCCTCTTGCTCTTGGTAGATCAACCCGTATCGCTCACAGAGAAATTTAAGTTTATTTCTCAAAGAATACAAAGGGATTTGGACAAAGTTTTGATTATTCCGACTACCAATATTGATGCCATCTTTCATTCCAATATTAAAGCCTACTATCAGGCGTTCAATTTTAGTATTGATGCAATGGTCAACAATCAGTCTTGCCGCCTTATTCAAATAGTCTCTAACTTGACTACTGCGGTTGATGTACAATCTCGATTGACGTTCAGTAAGTTTCTTAATTCCCTGCAAGTCTTTAATAGATTGCAGTCTGGCATTCTCTTTGTTGAACCACTGGTTAATAGATTTAAGTTTGCGACCATCCACGATAAAGGATGCCCCATTGGTGTCAACACAAGTAGCCAAATTACTAAGCCCGAAATCAATCGCCAAAGCACTCCCCTTGACTGTTTCTACAGCTTGGATTTCACCTATCGAGCAGATATACTCGACCTCAAAGAATCGAGCATCATACTTTGGGTGAATTCTCACTTCCTTAATTTTGGCTGGGTCAAGACGTTCGGGAAAGTTAATTACAATTTCACCAAATTCCTTCTTAAAGGCTGGAGACATCGGCACTTTGAACGAACCATCTTTAACTTTGATTCGCGGGATTATCAACACAAAATAGCCTTCTTTGGGCAAGTAGTGAGGAAGTCTCACCTTTTGTTGAAATGTTCCATATCGAACCGCCTTAATCAATCCATAGAAGCTGCGAAACGTCCTGTCTACTACCTTCAATGTTTGCTGTGCAATGTCAGTATTGAGAATTTGATAGTTCTCATTGTCTTTGCACAGATGGTAGGCAGACTCATAGCGCAAGTGCTTATGTTCTTGAAAGTAGTATTGTCGAACAGTGTAAAGACCAACATTGTAGAGGTTCTTACTCAATCGACACAACTCTCTGATCGCCAAGAATTCGGTCTTGCTAAGATCGCGGATTTGGTTTTTCTGAGTTAAGTACATAGTCTTTGGTTTCGCTATTCTTTCATTATATAGCGAAACCACTAAAAGAGCAACGAGGATGTTGTGAGACTATTAGAACTATCCACAGCGCATACTGGCGGGCTTGCGCCCGCTCCTGTAAAGCCGTCGTCAACGACGGGGTTTCTACCCAATTTGCTGATGATCCTAAATTCAAAACAGAGCAAGTGCCAAAAAAGTCGTAGCTTGCGGGGCCCAACGCCATCGCAAAACTCTTCTTTGAGTTATTGTCTGCTGCTCGTCTTTGCCAGCACGGCTTTTTGCCACCTTCAAGCCTCAGCTATCCCTGCCGAGACAGGCTCCGTTGAGCTACTTTCTCAAGCGCCAGAGAGCGACATTAACATACTCTACGTGAGTTCTAGCGGTGGCAGCGACGCTGAGGGTAATGGGAGCGATCGATCTCCGTTCAAAACCCTCACCTACGCCCTCAGCGTCGCCCCGCCCAAAACAGCAATTTTACTAGCGCCCGGTACTTACAGCGCTCAAAGTGGCGAAAAATTTCCATTAATGCTCAGGCCCAGCGTGACTGTTCAAGGAAATCCCAGCACTCGCGGCCAAAATATTCTCATCAAAGGCGGAGGAGAGTTTATCAGCCCGACTTCGGCTGGTCAAAACATCGCGATTTTAGGCGCAGACGGGGCGGGACTCAGCGGGGTGACTGTCACAAATACCAACTATCGCGGTTACGCTTTGTGGATCGAATCGAGTTCTCCGACAGTTGTCAACAATACTTTTTCCGGGAGCACTCACGACGGCATTTCGGTAGTCGGGACTGGAAGGCCGACAATTGGCGGGAATTTTTTCTCGAAAAATGGAGCTAACGGGATGACAATTTTTGGCAGTTCCCGCCCGGAAGTTAGAGATAATGTGTTTGAAGACACCGGATTTGGGGTGAATGTAGCGCAGAACGCTTCGCCTTTGTTAATCGGCAATAAAATTACTCGGAATAAGGACGGCGTGGTGGTGCAAGCTGATGCTAGACCGGTGCTGCGCAACAATTATATTGAGAGCAACCGCCGAGATGGAATTGTGGCGATATCCAGAGCTGTGCCGGATTTGGGAACTTCGGCGGAACCGGGCGGAAATGTGATTCGCAATAACGGCCAGTACGACATCAACAACGCCGCCAAAGGTCAAGTCATCCCAGCTTACGGCAATCAATTGCTGAGCAACCGCACGACTGGATCGGTTGATGTGGCAGGAAATTTTAGCCCGCCTGCGCCCATTGCGGCAAGTGCTTTGCAGTTAAATGTCGATCGACCTTCGAGTATCGGCGGCCCTGAAACTTCTCTCCCTGCTTACAATCCCGGGCGGCTAACTCCCAGAGTCGAAAGAGCACCAATTGCCCTACAGCCGCCAGTTTCCAGGCGACAGGCACCCACCAGCACTCAGTTGCGCCCTCGAATTGCTCCTAGAAATGCCACTTCTGAATCCGCAGGAACTGGGGCTATCTCCATTCCCGTACCCGATCCGGCTACTCGCTCGCTGCGGGAAAGTTCGGTACAGCAACCAATAATTCCGCCCAATTTTGATAGTTCTAGTTCGGTTTCTTCCGAGGGTAAATTGCCGGTTCCGGGCCGCAACATTCCTTTAGGAAGGGGCGGCTTTGTACCTGCTGTTTTAGGCGGCAATTCTTTACCCGATTCCCAGACTTCCCCGTTACTCGATCGAGCTTCTGCTTTAGGTTTCCGGTATCGAGTTGTGGTGGATGCCGATAGTTCGGGCGATCGCCAAAAAATGCTATCATTAGTTCCCGATGCTTTTCGGACTTTTACCAACGGGCGATCGGTGATTCAAGCAGGTGCTTTTCGCGATCGCGAAAAAGCTGAAGAATTGCTACAAATTCTCACCGCTAATGGTTTGAATGCTCGCATTGAAGACATTAAATGACAGTTGACAGTTGACAGTTGACAGTTGACAGTTGTCAGTTGACAGTTGACAG
>NZ_JAUBOJ010000308.1:0-9639 GCF_036700185.1 Microcoleus sp. BM001215392
TGGACTGAGGCGGGACGGCGCTCTAAACTCGGATGCGTCATCCACTTCAGCCAACTGGTAAAACCGGGACTTAGTTGGGTGAATTGCTCGAATTCTATCTGCAAATCTTGCTGCGGCAAATCGGCTGGATGCTGCTTGGTAATTAAGGCGATTAATGTAGCTCCCAAACCGTACAAATCGGAAGCGGGAACTGCTCTCCCGCCAAATTGTTCGGGCGGCATATAGCCGTAGGTTCCCACAACTGTGACTGTTTTTCCCTGTTGCGTGGCTAGGGTTTGAACTGCACCGAAATCGACTAGGTAGACTTCGCCGACGCTGTTTCCCGATCGATTTTTGAGTAAAATATTGCTGGGTTTAATGTCGCGGTGAATCACCGGAGGCTGTCGCTGGTGCAGGTATCCGAGGATGTCTAGTAATGCTGCGGCTAATTGTTTGACTTCATTTTCGCTGAAGGTGCGGCCGTCTGAAAGATATTCTTGTAGGGATTTGGCTTCGATGTAACTTTGAACTAGGGCGAATCCTTTGCGTTGGGGCGTGTCGATTTCAAAGGAGTCTAGATATTGGGGAATTGCGGGGTGGGATAGCGATTTTAAGGTTTCGACTTCTCTCTCGAACAGTTTTAAGTCTTCCCAGTTAAAGTCGCTGCTGAATGACAGCAGTTTGACTACTACTTGCTGTTGGGTTTTCAACTCGCGGGCGAGTAAAGTTTGCCGTCCAGCTTGCTTGCCTAGTCGCCGATCGCACTGATAGCGATCGGCTAATATTTCTTTTGACAAATCACCGACGTTTTGTCCGCTCATGTTCTCCTGCCCTAAAGCCGATTAAACCTAGTTTAATTGACAAAAGTGCAATAATCGGAAATGTTCGCGCTACGCCAAAAAAAATTTATGTCAGAGCATAACTGCCTTTAAGAGCCAGCCAGCGATCTCGCAAAATAAAGACGCCCCTGAGTTAAGCTTGAATTTAATTTTCGATTTGCTTGTAAATTGACTGCGCTACATCTAGCAGGGTCAAGAGTTGGTGCCATTCGGGAGCGTCTGGTTGGTAGCTTTTGGCCCGCTGAGTTTTTAAACTCTGGTGCAATAGATTCAGCAGCGCGTCTGGAGACTGAAACGAGTTCTCATCTTCATCTGTGGGGCTGGGGGCTGATTTTTCTTCTATGGTTTCTTTGATGCTTTGTGCTTTATCTGCCAGACTCAAAGCTCTGCCCGCCATGTTTTCCGGCATTTTTGGTCGTTCCGACAAAGACTGGCGGGTCAGTTCTTCGAGCAGTTGGCGGACTTGAGCCACCCATTCGAGATCGTTTGCCGAAAAGGAATCTGATTTAAATGCTTGTCCCTGTGGTCTTTGCTGAATGCTTTGTAGTTTTTGGAGCAGGGGAAGAGACTTTTGAGTGATGTTTTCGGGGATTCTGGGGATATCTGAGAGCGAGCTGCGGGCAACCTCCAGTAATAGTTGGTAAACCTGATCTACCGACTCAATATCTCCCGATTGCGAATTCCAATTATCCATAACTGATGCTAGTAGTTTTCTATATCTAAGACTAGAACTTTGACTATTTGCTGAAACCAAGCTTGTGAAAGCGGGCGGCCAACGCTATTAAGGCTTACGCACCCCGGGTATAAAATCCGGTTTTTGAGCGGATGTTTCCACGCCTTTACCCAATTTTTTTCTCAGAAACTGGGTAATGCTGGCGGCAGTCCTAACTCTTTTTTTAGCTCTCCTGAAGGTAGAAGTGCTTTGTTGTTTTTCGGCTGATGCCAGCGCCAAACGGGGCAAGGGGGGAAAGCGGGGAAAGCGAGTCTCTGGTCGGGTTATCTAACAATCATACCTGTTGGAGCTAATTTAAAATTGCCCCAACAGGATCTTGAGGTTAATTGGTGGGATCGGAGGGGGAGGCCCACCCCCGATCGCGATCGCCCCCCCTCCGTACCTATGCCCGCTACTATTTTTCTGTGAGATTCCACACGCCGTCCCAGTTTAGTACGTCGGGAGGGCTGAGCTTATATAATCCACAGCGATCGACGTGCAGTTTAGCTGCCTTATTTTTGGGGTCAACTTCCAGAACGAGGTTAAATTCGCGTTCGGCGTCTCTAAAGGCTTGCTTGGCTTTTGGTTCCAAGGCTTTCTTAAACTCGCTGAGGAGTTTTTTGACGCGATCGAGTCCCAGATTTTCAAATTCCTCATCTAACATTTCTGCAACTGTCTCCGAAGCCCGGCTTTTAATTTTCGCCTGCAATAGCTGCCTGATCTGTGCGGGTTTGAGCCTTTTGATTTTAGGATTTGATGGTTCTAAGATGTCTGCTTCCAAAAGTTTTTTGACTTCACCCTCTTGCAAGGATTGAATATCATCTGCTGATAAGTGCTTGATTTTGGCTTGCAGCAACATTTTGGCTTCATCTTCCGAGAGGTTTTTGAGACCTTCCAATTTCAGCAGTTGGATTTCTGGTTGCAACAGCACGATCAGTTTGTCTGCTTCCGACAGATTTTTCGGCTCGTACTCTGAAAGCTTTTTCAGTTGATGTAACAGCTTTTTGAGTTCGTGTTCCAACTGCTGATCTACAGTGTAGGAAAGTTTTTTGATTTCTGTCTCCGGCATTTGGGCGACATCATCTAAGATGTTTTTTACCTCACTGTCAGAGAGTGTTTGAGTGACTGGTGTCTTGTAATGTTCGCGAGCCTTATTGTAATGTTCTACAATTTGTTGCTGTGTTTCTGTCAGGTCTTTGCCAATAGGAGACTGACCTGCTTTGATCCCGACGAGTTCGTAAACGATTACGGGTTCGCTTTTGCCTTTGACTGTAATAAAGTCTAGTTCTCGGACGTACAGCCGATCTTTGTAATTTTTGTAAGTATTGTCGCTGATGATTAAGTCTGTGCCGTACTGCTTGCTGGCACCTTCTAAGCGAGAGGCGAGGTTTACGCCGTCGCCGATCGAAGTCAATTCCATGCGTTTGCTGGAGCCGATGTTGCCACTGACAACTTGATCGGAATGTATGCCCATGCCGATACTGATGGGCAATTCGCCATTAGCTCTGCGATCGTCATTGAATTTGTCTAGTTGCGATCGCATTTTGACTGCGGTTTGCATGGCGCACCAAGCATGATCCTCTAGGGGTGCTGGAGAGCCGAAAACTGCCATCAGAGCGTCGCCGATGTATTTGTCGAGAGTGCCTCCGTACTCGAATACGACATCTACCATCACTTCAAAATATTTGTTTAGCATCACTACCACTTCTTCGGCTTGCAATTTTTCCGTAAGTGTGGTATAGCTGCGAATATCTGAGAACAACACCGAAACATTTTTGCGCTTGCCGCCCAATCCTGTATCTCCGGAAGCTAACAGCGCTTCGGCTACTTCTGGGGTCATGTAACGGTACATCAAGTTTTTGACTTGCTTGGCGCTGCTAATATCTTCCATGACAACTAAGGCGCCGTTTACCTTGTTGGGGTCGGTAGCGTCGGTCATGGAGTTGATCGAGAGATTGATACTCTGCGATTCTTCTGCACAGGAGAGCAAAACTTGATCGGGGTAATATTGCTGGCGATCGTTCTCGTCTGCTGGATTCAAAGACGCATCGAACCATTTGGCAAAATCGCCTTTTTCTAACTTAATTAACTCGCGTAAAGATTGACCTTCGGCTAATTTAGCCTCGCTGACGCCAAGTAATTTTTGGGCACTGGGATTTGTGGCGACTATATTGCCTTTTTTATCTGTAGAAATCACGCCGTTAGTCAGGGCGTGCAGCATATCTTTTTGTCTTTGTTCTTGCTGTTTGACTTCGGCAAAAAGTTTAGCGTTTTGCAGCGCCACTCCTGCTTGGATGTTAAAGGACTTCATAAAGTCCAGATCGTTGCGATTGAAACTTGCTTTCCACTGTTCCGGGGCGTGCGGCCAATCTGCCGGGTTGTAGGGGGGGAATTCTCCTTGTCGTTTTTTATTAACTAATTGGGTAACGCCAATCAATTTTTTGTCTGAGTTAAACACTGGCATACACAGCATACTGCAAGTGCGGTAGCCGGTTTTTTCGTCGGTTGCTCGGGAAGTGGCGGCGCGGGGATCGTCGTACACGTCAAAGGAAATCAGCAGCGGTTCGCTGGATTCGGCGACGATGCCTGCAAAACCGGCGGTTTTGGGTATGCGAATTTCTGTAAGTTTGCCTTCGATGTTGGGGAGTTTTGTCCACAGTTCATCTTTATCTTCGTCGATTAGCCATAGGGTGCTGCGATCGGCATTCATCAGTTCTTTTGCCTGATCCATTACCCTTTTGAGGGTATCTTCTAAGTCGAGACTGCTCTGAGAAAGAGCGTTGACGGCATTCATCAGGGCCGTGGCTGCGCGCTGTCTCTGAGTTGCTGCGTAGAAAGATTTGGACGATTCTAGAATTAGGCGAATTGACGGTTCAAATTCTTCAAAAACTTTTTCGTCTGCTTCAGTAAATCCTTGCCGATCGATTTGTGCGTCTAAAGTAGGGTAATTTTCGTGCTTCGGTTTGAGTTTGTTAATGAGTTGAACGACGGCGACTAACTCGTCTGTTTCTTTATTGACGAGGGGCATTGCCAGCATTGTATAAGTGCGGTAGCCGGTTTTTTCATCGGTTTTTTTGGCGTTAGCCGATCGCGGGTCGTTGTAAAAATCGTAAGGGATGTTAACCACTCCGCGATGTGTGGCTACTTCTCCGGCAATACCCACGTGGGCGGGAACTCTGATTTCTATGTTTTCGCCCTTTTCGTTTTTAGCGACGATCGCCCAGAGTTCATTTTTGTCGTCGTCTAATAAAAATATCGTAGTGCGATCGGCATTCAGCAATTCCCCTGTCTTGAGGGTGATCGACTGCAACATCTCGTTGAGGATGGCGTCAAATCCTTCGCTATCAAGGATATTGTCGAGCATTCCCAAGGTTTGATTGACAACCTTAAGTTTTTCTTCTACTCCCTTAGCTACTACTTTGAAACTTTGCTTGTTTAGGGGGGCGAGAATGCTCGAAAAGTTGCCGTCATAAGGGATAATTGCAATACTGCTAGAAGCAGGCGGAGCATAGGTTTCCTGAGACTGTTGGTGATGGTGATTTTGGGCGTCCACATCTACAACAGCCACTGCTACTGTTTCAACTGTTACGTCCGTAGGAGAATACTTATTCGTGGAAGATGCAAAAGAATTCATAGACCTTTACAAAAGCTTAAGTGTAAGGGTTAGTCTCTAAACGAAGAGAGCGGCCAAGTTCATTAGTGGGTTACAGATCGCACAAGACTCAAGTATGTGTGAAACTATTTCTCAGTTTACATAAGTCCGGTCACGAGGCAAGGAAAATGCAGTTAGCATTGCTGGCGAACGGAGGGCCCGACGGTAAAGCGACTGTAGGATTGCTGCACTCTTTTTAGAGATCGCGAATCTTGTTTAAATGGTTTATTAACTGATTTTGACATTATGGGTGCCTGGTTGAAGTAGGGAAATGGCGCTCTTCGATGCGATCGCCGCGACCGAGTGGAATGCGCGTTCCACCAAGGACTGCTGAAACAGGAAGATCGCAGCGGTACTAGCGGCAATTGTGACACCAGCAGTTGCTAGTGATGTGTGCCCTTTTCTACACAATTGTGGTTTTCAACTAGAATTTTTGTCAATTTTGCTGCTATGGGTTTGCATCCCGGGACTAAAGTCACGCGGCTTTCAACTTGTTTGTGCAATTTGGAGTTGCCCTTTTTAGTGTAACCTCCGGTTCTGAAAAACTCCGGCTTTTTGACCCCCCGATCGGATCGAGGGTGAGCTGAGGATTTGAGCGACTGAGTTTGACGGCGTTGGTTGTCCGTGGTGCGTGGGAAGTTTTATTTGCCCTTTTGCGGCTTGAAACTAATTTTTTAACTTTGATACTTCCTTCAACCCTGAATCAAATGTCTCAATAGCAGTTTGTCCAAGTGGAAATTGGGCGTTGACTATTTTCGACTGGTGATTCGCTTCCCTATTCTCCTACAGTCAGGGTTTGGCTGACTGAGTTTGTCGCAATCCGGCGGCCTCTACCAGCAGGGATTCGGCGAAGGCGATCGCCTCATGGGCCGATCGACCGCTGGCGAGTTGGGCGAGTTCTTCCCGCCGCTGCTGGCTGTTGAGCGCCGCAACTCTAACCACAGTGCGTTCGCCGGATTCGGAGTTAGCTGTTTGGTCGATCGTTGCTTCTGCTTGGATCGTCTGTTTGTTGACGCGAAAATGACAATCAGCCATGGCGGCGATTAGCGGCTGGTGGGTGACGCACAAAACTTGGTGTTTGTCGGAGAGTTGATAGAGCTTTTTGGCGATCGCCCCGGCGACTCTCCCGGAGACTCCGGCATCGATTTCGTCAAAAATTAGGGTTCCGGCGCTTTCGATTTGGGAAAAACAAGCTTTGATGGCGAGCAGAAAGCGGCTCATTTCTCCCCCGGAGGCGATCGCCCCCAAAGGTTGCAGCGGTTCGCCCGGGTTGGGGCTGAAACAAAAGGCGATTTGGTCGGCACCGGTGGCGGTTGGGCTACAGGGCGAGATGGCGACTTGAAACTGCACTTTTTCCATGGCTAAGGGCTTGAGTTCTCCCACGAGGTGGGTTTCGAGTTTCAGGGCTGCGGAGCGCCGCAGGGTGGTGAGGTGGCTGCAAGCATTTTTTAATTGCTCTAATGCGGTCTGATATGCGAGTTCTAAGGCTTCCATTGACTCGCCTCCTTCTAAAAGTTCGTTGAGTTCGTTTTGGATGCTGTGGTAGTAGGCGATCGCTTCTGAGAGCTGCCCGTATTTGCGGCAAATTTGTTTGAGTTCGCGAATCCGATCTTCTACTTCTTCGAGTCTTTCGGGATCGGCTTCGAGTTGTTCGCCGTAGCTGCTAATTTGGCTGCTGGCTTCTGTGGCTTGAGCTAGGGCGTCGCTGACCATATCGAGGATTGGTTGCAACTGGACATCGTAAACTACCATGTCGCTTAAAATTTCCTCGGCTTTGCTCAACAAGTCGGCGGCTGAGGCGCTGTCGCCGTCGTTTTGGTAAAGGGCTTGATGAACTTTGTAACTTTGCTGCTGCAATTCGACGACGTGACCGAGGCGGATTGATTCTTGTTCTAGCTGTTCGAGTTCACCGCCGTCTTCGATGTGAGCTTCGCTGAGTTCTCGAACTTGGTATTGCAATAAATCGAGTCTTTGCAGGCGCTGCTGTTCTGACTGGCGCCTGCGTTTGAGGGCGGTTTTGGCGGTGGAAGCTGCCAGCCACGCGGCGGTGATTGTCGATCGCGCTTCAGTGAGTTTTTTGCCACCGTACAAGTCGAGCCATTCTCGCTGGAGGGTTTCTTGTCCGAGGTGGACGGTTTGGCCTTGGGCGGTAATTTCCACGAGTCGATCGCGCAGTTGCTCCATTAACTGGCGGTTGACGAGAATTCCGTTCAAACGCGATCGGCTGCGCAAAGCACCGCTAGATAAGTTAATTTCCCGGCTGCAAACGGCTAAATTGCCGTCTATGGGTTCAATTTCTTGCTCGAAGAGCCACTTTGCTGCGGATGAGTCTAATTCAAAGGTAGCTTCCAATATTGCTCGCGTTGCTCCGGTACGAATCGATCGGCGATCGACTTTCCCGCCCAAAACTGCATCGATCGCATCTAGGATAATCGATTTACCTGCCCCGGTTTCCCCTGTAAATACGTTCAAACTCGGGCCAAAGTCTAGATCCAGGCGGTCAATTAAGGCAAAGTTTTCGATGCTGAGGGATAGTAACATGGGGAATTGGGAATGAGGAATTGGTAACTGGGAATCGGGAAGCAAGCGGACTTTATCCGTTTCCCTTTCTTGACACTGCCGCACTTTGGACTCGAACACGCTCCCGCTCGGAGAGCCGGATCAATTCTAAATTTCAACTACAATACTTGTAATTTTGCCATTATTATCGAGTCTCAACATCAATGCAAAATAAATTTCTGCTGCCCGTCGCTCTCTTAAGTGTTTTCCTGATTGGAGCTTTTGGGTGGAAGCTTCACCAAGACAAGCAGCGAGTCTATCAATTAACGCTGGCGACGGGAACAAAAACTGGGAATTATCACCCTTTCGGACAGGCACTTGCTGAGGTCGTCATGCAACATAATCCGCACATCCGCATTCAAGTCATTGAAACTCAAGGTTCTGAGGAAAATATGCGTAAGCTTGAGTCGAATGAGGCTCAGTTAGCGATCGCACAAAACGATACTCCCGCAGTTTCTTCTGCTCGCGTAATTGCTTCGTTATTTAAAGAGGTTTTTCATTTAATTGTTTCCGAAAAATCTGGAATTAAAAGTATTTCTGATTTAAAAGGTAAACATATTGCCCTCATGACCAAAGGCAGTGGTTCTTACAGTTCTTTTTGGTTTATGAGCAAACACTATGGTTTAAAAGAAACCGATTTTATATCTACTCCAGTTTCTTGGACAGAGGCTAGTAAATTATTTAGTAATGGCGAGGTTGATGCAATTTTTCGGGTAATACCTCCCGGCAGTAATTTGGTTACAGATTTGCTGCAAAATACCCAGGGAGAGCTAGTGCAGATCGACCAAGGATCTGCCATGAAAATAAAGTTGCCTTATTTGGAAGCCGATATAATTCCTAAGGGTACTTACAAAGCAGATCCGGCGGTTCCCGATGCAGATTTGGCGACCGTGGGAGTGCAGGCTACTCTGATAGCACGGGAGGATGTCAATCCGGAGATCGTGCGGGAAATTACGCGGATTTTGTTTGAGTACCGCCGCAATTTGGTGGCGGCCAATTCGCTAGCGGCAATGATGAGTCAGCCGGGAGGTAGCGGTGGCTTAGCTTTGCCTTTGCATGAGGGAGCCCAGGCTTATTACGATCGCGAGAAGCCGGATTTTTGGGCTGCCAATTCCGATCTTATGGCTTTATATTTGTCTATCGGAACGCTTTTCGCCTCTTGGGTTTGGCAGTTGCGATCGCGCTTTTTACAAAAACAAAAAAATCAAGCAGATCAATTTAATTTGGCAATTTTAAGTTTAATTCAAAACATTCGCGAAGCGAAAACTTTGGATGAAATCGATTTGTTGCAAGAAGACTTATTTAAAATTTTTAAGCAAGTGATTGTGGATTTAGATGAAGATCGGATTGATTCTGATTCTTTTCACTCTTTTACTTTTACTTGGGAAACTGCTATAAAATTTGCGGGGGAGCGTGAAAAAATGTTGCGGGAGTTGCGGCTGGCTTCGGATAGTTTGTGATTGATTATTATAGACATATAGCCTTTACCAAAAAGATGAGGTATGTTGTTGGGCCCCGGCCCTCTTGAAATTTGTTACGGGAGCAAGTTATGCACCTAAGAACTCCATTTACAGTCATAGTTCATATGGGAGCTCGAACTGCTTTATCAATCAACAACATGACGAGTTTCGCGCAGGGCTTTGTGGTCGAAGTCTGGAGCAAACTGAATTTGTCCCGCGAGGTCTAGCAGGTTTTTCTGGCGGCGCGATCGCACAAGTTCTTGTAAAGCGAGTTTAATCAGTTCTTCTTGAGCGGTGAGGTTGGTGAGTAGCAGGGCTTCGTTGAGAAGGGATTCGTCGAGATTGAGGGTGATTTGCATAGGTAGCTATGGGGAATTCGCTTTAGAGGGTGTTTGAAAACTCCTTTCGTTGGTATCAAAAGACCCGATCCCCCTAACC